>CAIVXR010000166.1 GCA_903909925.1 uncultured beta proteobacterium
ACGGTACATTCGCCACCAGAAATCAGCGCAAGTGGTTTATCAGTCTGCTTAGATAAATGCTCTCTCGCTAATTGCGCCTGAGTAATACCAACAGTCTGGGCTTCACCAGTGATTGTGTCTCCCAGAATCATAGGCTCATAACCTTGACTACGAACATAATCCGCCGCAGCCTCTAAACTTTTATATGCGGTAGCGATGACATGGTTTGCGACTTGAGCGCCAACCAAATCAATGTCTTTTAGAGTCTCTGGCTTTTCTCCTGCAAGACCTTGCTTTAGATGATTGAGCACTGTTGCAGGAATTTCATCTTTACCCAAACGGTATTTTTCAAAGATTGCTAAAGCATCTTGATAAGTTGAATAATCTGCCGCACATGGCCCGCTGGCAATATCGGCTGGTGAATCACCAGTTACATCAGAGATGAGTAATGCCTCTACCCGTGCGCTATGTGTAATGGCAACTCGCGCTAAGTTACCACCCAAAATCGCCGATAAATGTTTACGAACAATATTCATTTCTTCAATTGGGGCACCACTTCGCAAGAGCGATTCAGTAGTCTTACGCATATCATCAATCGAGATACCGTCTTGAGGTAAGGTCAGCAGGCTTGAGCCACCACCAGAAACTAGTGCAATTAATACGTCGCCAGGTTTCAATTGATTTGTTAATGCATATATCTTCTTTGCGCCATCCATGCCGGCTTGATCGGGCACTGGATGACCAGCTTCAATAATTTGGATGCGAGAAGTAGGCGATGCATGGCCATAGCGGGTCAAGACTACGCCCTCTAGTTTCACTTGGGGCCAGTGTGCGTTTGCATACGCCTCGAGTGCACTAGCCATAGAAGCACTAGCCTTACCAGCACCCACTACTAAGCATCTTCCTTTAGGCTCTTGCCCAGCAGGAAATATCTTAGCTAAATATTGTGGGACGATGACTTGAGGATCGGCCACAGCAACAGCAACCGCAAAGGCATTTTTTAAAATAGCCTCTGTAGAAATTGGCTGGTTATTTTGTTGAGTCATCAAGCTATTCTAATCAAGAGCAGCACGTTCTTGCATTTGCCACATCTCAGCATATTTGCCTTGAGCTGCCAAAAGCTCCAGATGGGTGCCTCGCTCGACAATTTGCCCATGCTCCATAACTAAAATTTGATCGGCATGAATAATGGTCGATAGCCTGTGGGCAATGATTAAAGTCGTACGATTTTTGGCCAAACTGAGCAATTCTTCTTGAAAAGCCCGCTCAGTTTTAGAATCTAAGGCAGAGGTCGCCTCATCAAAAATGAGCATTGCCGGCTTTTTCAACAAAGTGCGTGCAATTGCCACACGCTGTTTCTCACCGCCAGATAGCTTCAAACCCCTCTCGCCCACTTGAGTATCGTAGCCATCTGGTAAGCGCTTGATAAAGCCATCAATTTGAGCCGCCCTAGCTGCTTCATGCACCTCTTCAATCGATGCCGCAGGATCGCCATAGGCAATGTTATAGCCAATCGTGTCATTGAATAGGACTGTATCTTGCGGGACTATACCAATCGCTTTACGTAGAGAGGCCTGCGTCACCTCTTGGATATTTTGTCCATCAATCAGAATCTTTCCAGACTGCACATCATAAAAACGAAACAGCAATCTAGCCAAAGTACTCTTGCCGGCACCGCTTTGTCCAACCACAGCAGTAATCGTTCCTGCTGGAATATTAAAATTTACGTCATGCAGAATTTCTCGTTTTACGTCATAGTGAAAGGATACGTTCTCAAAACGGATATCAGGTCCGTGACCATAATTTTCAATATGCAGCGGCTTAGCATTTGGCGCATCTGCAATTTCTTTATCGGTATTTAGTAAAGAAAACATGCGCTCCATGTCTGTTAGAGACTGTTTGATCTCGCGATAAATCACACCCAAGAAATTCAGCGGAATATATAGCTGAATCATTAAAGTATTAACAAGCACAAGGTCGCCAAGCGTCATAGTTTCTGCTACCACGCTAAGGGTGGCACGCCACAAAATTAAGACTAAACCAATAGCAATGATGGTTTGCTGACCAAAATTAAGAATCGCTAAAGATTTTTGTGACTTAATAGCTGCGGCCTGATAGCGTACTAGATTTTTGTCATAACGACTTGCTTCAAAAGCTTCGTTACCAAAATACTTCACGGTCTCAAAGTTTAATAAAGAATCAATTGCCTTTTGATTTGCCTTCGAGTCCATGTCATTCATGGTCTTACGAAAATGAGAGCGCCACTCTGTGACTACTACCGTAAACACAATATAGATAACCAATGCGCATAAAGTAATTGCTGCAAACCAAATATCATATGAGTAGGCTAAGTAGCCCAATACCAAGATGAACTCAACTAGTGTTGGTAGGATGCTATAGAGTGAATAAGATATCAGCGATTGAATACCGCGTGTACCCCGCTCGATATCACGGCTTACTCCACCAGTCTGTCTAGCCAGATGAAAACTCAGCGCTAAAGAATGTAAATGCTCAAAGACTTGGAGAGCTACTTTACGGACTGCATTTTGGGTCACTCGGGCAAAAAGAAACTCACGCAACTCCGCAAACAAAGAAGCAGACATTCGCAATAGCCCATAAGCCAAAATGAGTCCTGCTGGAACCACAAGCAAAGCTTGTGGAGAATCTGCCCGAATGTTTAAGTTGTCAATTAAACGTTTTAATAAAATGGGAATACCTAGATTAGTAACCTTAGCAGCAACTAAGCAAGCGAGAGCAATCGCAACTCTAAATTTGTATTCCAGTAGATAGGGAATTAAATCGCGAATGACTTTCCAATCACCGCTCCGTGAAGGTTTGGAATCTGCTCCAGAATGATGGTGCCCAGATGAAGGTCTCATCGCTTAATCTTATTCCTTGTACTCTGAGAATAATTTCAGAATAGCTTCGCCATTACTGCGCGAGAAACATTTCTTGGCTGCCTCTGCAAATGGCAACCATTGATACGCCACATGTTCTCTTGGGGAAAGCTTAATAGGGATATTGTCAGGAACCTGCAAGGCAAACCAATGCTCAGTATTTTTAGTAATGCCAGGCGCATAGCGAAAACGCCAATCAGGGTAAATTTCGTACTCAATCTGATGGTGCAGATTCTCTAAAGCGCCCTCAGGTAGTTGGTCGACAGCAATGCCTGTTTCTTCAAATACCTCGCGGGTGGCTGCTAATGCGAGATCCTCATTCAACGCATCAAGACTACCGGTAACAGACTGCCAGAAATTTTTTCGATCCGCACGCTCTATCAATAAAACATCCCTATTTGATTTGTAGATAACAACTAAAACCGAAATAGGGATTTTCAAGGTAGTTAAGGCGCTACTTTACTAGTTTAAGCAGCAGGAGCAGCTTGGCGCAAACGAATATGTAATTCGCGTAATTGACGCTCATCGACCGGGCTCGGAGCCTGAGTCAACAAGCACTGTGCACGTTGTGTTTTAGGGAAAGCAATCACATCACGAATCGATTCAGCACCAGTCATCATCGTCACGATACGATCTAAACCAAAAGCAATACCGCCGTGTGGAGGTGCACCATATTGAAGGGCATCCAATAAGAAACCAAACTTGGCTTGCGCCTCTTCAGGACCAATCTTGAGAGCGCGAAACACCTGACTTTGTACTGCCTCTTGATGAATACGGACAGAACCGCCACCAATTTCACTGCCGTTGAGGACCATGTCATAGGCTTTCGCTAAGCACTTACCGGGATCAGTCTCCAGATATTTCATGTGCTCGTCTTTAGGACTGGTAAACGGATGATGGCAGGCAACCCAACGCGCTTCACCTTCATCGTAATCAAACATTGGGAAATCCACTACCCATAATGGCTTCCATCCTTCGGCAAAGAGGCCATGCTCTTTACCCCAGGCAGAATGACCAATGCGCAGACGTAAATTACCGATTGCATCATTTACCACTTTTTCTTTATCAGCACCGAAGAAAATAATGTCGCCATCTTTTGCGCCAGTACGTTTTAAGATGCCTTCGATAGCGGCGTCATGCAAATTCTTAACGATTGGGGATTGCAAACCATTGCGACCTTCAGCCACAGAGTTCACCTTGATCCAGGCCAAACCTTTGGCACCATAGATGCTCACGAATTGGGTGTAGTCATCAATTTCACTACGGCTAATCTCTGCACCGCCAGGGATACATAATCCCACTACACGACCACCCTCTTGGTTAGCAGCGCCTGAGAAGACCTTGAAATCAACATCTTTCATCAAATCAGTCAATTCGGTGAACTCGAAGTTCACGCGCAAATCTGGCTTGTCAGACCCAAAGCGTGCCATACCTTCTGAATAAGGCATGGTTGGAAACGGATTGGGTAATTCAACATTCATCGTCTTCTTGAAAATATGACGAATCATGTTTTCAAAGAGCTCACGAATTTCTAACTCACTTAAGAAAGCAGTTTCACAGTCAATCTGAGTAAATTCAGGTTGGCGATCTGCACGCAAATCTTCGTCCCGGAAGCATTTGGTAATTTGATAGTAACGATCAAAGCCGGCCACCATCAAGAGTTGTTTAAATAACTGTGGAGATTGTGGCAAGGCAAAGAATTGGCCATCATGCACGCGAGATGGAACCAAGTAGTCACGCGCACCTTCAGGTGTACTCTTAGTCAACATCGGAGTTTCAATATCAATAAAACCAGCCTCATCTAAATAGCGACGGCACTCCATTGCAACGTTGTAACGCAAACGTAAATTCTTTTGCATCTGAGGGCGACGTAAATCTAGAACTCGGTGAGTAAGACGGGTAGTCTCGGATAAATTCTCATCATCAATCTGAAATGGTGGCGTCACAGAGGCATTCAAAATTACCAGGCTATGACAAAGAATTTCTACTTTTCCACTAACAAGATCATTATTTTCAGTGCCAGCAGGACGGGCACGCACGAGCCCTTTAATTTGAATACAAAACTCATTCCGCACTTGCTCAGCCAAGCTGAACATCTCAGGGCGATCTGGATCACACACCACTTGAACAAAACCTTCGTGGTCACGTAAGTCAATAAAAATCACGCCTCCATGATCACGACGGCGATTAACCCATCCGGCAAGAGTGACTTCTTTACCAATCAGTGAATCGGTTACCTGTCCACAGGTATGGCTTCGCATCGACATAACAATTTCCTATAAATCAAGAATGGCGTGGTGACTGGGATGTAGTCAATCCACTAGAACTATTGGGAGGCACAGAGCCCATTGAAACAATATGTTTCAATGCTTCCTCTACGCTCATCTCTAGTTCGATCGTTTGCGCACGCGGCACAATCATGAAAAAACCAGAGGTAGGATTTGGAGTGGTTGGCAAGAATACATTTACATAGTCCTCACCTAGTTTGGCTGTCACTTCTCTTGCAGGAATGCCTGTTTGAAATGCAATCGCCCACGAATCAGGATGTGGATAACGAATCAACAAAGCCTTACTAAAAGCCTGACCACTTCCAGAAAATAAAGTAGATGAAACCTGTTGAACACTTGAATAGATCGAACGGACAATCGGAATGCGATTAACTAACTTATCCCAAATCTTTAACCACCATTGGCCAGCAAAACTAATTGCAAGTAACCCAGTGAACATAATGACTGCAATCACAATCAATATTCCAACACCCGGAAGGTCGCGGAAATGTTGTACATCTATTGCGGTATCACTTGGGAGAACCAGAATGATGGCGTGCATCACTGATCCAAAAACACCGTCGAGCAAACCTAAGCCCCAGCCAATCACCCAAACGGTGACTGCCAGTGGTACCCAAACCAGGATGCCTGCGATAAAGTATTTTTTCATGTGTTCTGCCTAGCCCGCTATTTTAGCGGTTTAGGGCGCAAGGAGCTAAAGACTAGTAAATGCCTAGGCTGATAATCAAAATTCCAGCCAAAAAACCACCCGCAAAGAGCAAGGCCCCCGCCACCAGTCGGTGAGTATGTCTTTCTTGAACCAACAGCGCTTTTAGGGCCTCTAGCTCGCCATTTTGATCTTTTGTTTGATTACCGCCTTTCACAAGGGCATCGGCAATCAAACGAGGCAAAGTTGGCAGAATCTTGGCCCAAGTCGGCGCCTCCTCTTTAAGACCATCAATTAAGCCCCGCCAGCCTAACTGCTTACTAATCCACTTTTCCAAAATCGGCTTTGCAGTCTGCCAGAGGTCAAGATCAGGATCCAGTTCACGGGCCAGGCCTTCAACATTCAATAAGGTCTTTGATAACAGGGACAGTTGTGGCTGGACCTCCACCTTAAAACGACGAGATGTTTGGAATAAGCGTACTAGAACAATGCCCAAAGAAATCTCTTTTAAAGGTCGGTCAAAGTAAGGTTCACAAACCGAGCGTACTGCACCCTCTAATTCTTCCACACGGGTATCGGCAGGTACCCAACCTGATTCAACATGTAACTCTGCGACCCTACGGTAATCACGATTAAAGAAAGCTAAGAAATTCAGTGCTAAATAATTTTTATCGGATTCACTAAGGGCTCCAACAATACCAAAGTCTAAAGAAATAAAGCGCCCAAATGTTTCTGGCTCAAGACTAATCATGATATTTCCAGGGTGCATATCTGCATGGAAAAAACCATATTCAAATACTTGAGTAAAAAATATCTCTACACCATCTGCTGCTAATTTTTTGAAATCCACCCCAGCAGCACGTAATTCATCAAAACGTCCAATAGATATGCCATTCATCTTTTCCATCACGATGACATTGGTATGACATAAATCCCAATACATTTCTGGAATCATCAGCTTAGCTGAGTCAACAAAATATCTTCTTAACTGACTGGCGTTAGCAGCCTCACGCATAAGATCAAGCTCATCATGCAAATACCTATCAAACTCAGCAACGTTCTCAGTAAGTTTTAAGCGTCGACCATCAGAAGATAATTTTTCAATAACTTTTGCTAGGTCATACATTAAAGCGATATCGCTCTCAATGATTGGAAGGATGCCTGGACGCAGGACCTTGATCGCAACTTCACGCCCATTCCATTCTGGATGCCTCGCGGTAGCTCGCAAAACTCCAAAATGGACTTGTGCTACGGAGGCACTTGCGACAGGTGTGGCATCAAAACTAATAAAGACTTCTTCGATCGGTTGGCCAATTGCTTTTTCAATTAAGCGCCGCGACTCTTCATTCGAAAATGGTGGAACTTGATCCTGCAGCTTAGCTAGCTCATTGGCAATATCTTCTGACAATAAATCTCGACGAGTTGAAAGTACTTGTCCAAATTTCACAAAGATTGGGCCAAGTGCTTCTAGCGTCAAACGAATGCGCTCACCTCTTGGCAAGCTGACACCAGGCGAGATCCAGCAAATGACCGTGAGAGCACCCCTGCTTAGGCCTGGCTTGAGAATGTCACGTAAGAGGGGCAATAAGCCATAACGCCAAGCGGTGAAGAAAATAAAACAAAGACGGGCAATTCGACGCACGGTTTATCTAACTTTCTACTTTAAGAGTTGAATACGCTTCTCGAGTCTATCCACAGATTCGCGCAAGTCATTTAATTCGGACTTATGGGATATAAAATCTCGTTTGTTCAAAAGTACTTTTCTTTCTTCACTGATATATTCAACAACATTGTCCAGCAAATCAGAAACTGCGGAACGGGAAGCAGAGACCAATTTCTGGCCTTGCCTCACAGCAAAGTTTGCAGGCGCATCGCCCACTAAACGAGCTAAATCTTCTTCATACTCCCAGCGCAGTTGACCAGCTAAGCGGCCTATTAATTGAGCCAAATCTGCGTCACCGGTAATCTTTACAGCTTTAAAGGCCTTCTCACGCAAGTTACCTGAACTCGCTGCTAAATCACCCAATGCCTTACTTGAAACCTCTAAAGTCAAAGAAGGACTATCCGCCTCTTTTAAAGAGTTTAATAAGCCTGTAGCAGAAATCTCAAAGCAAAGTTCGCCCAAGGGCATCTGGAGCAAAATTGTTTTATCAGCGTGTTTAGCTAATTCAGCAGATGCCCAAGGCTCGCTGCTCAACACATGGTTGATCCCGCGGCAAGCAGCTCCGGTAGCAATCGTATGGGTAGAAGATAAATGCATATTGATGAGTGTAAAAAACCCGCACTAGTGCGGGTTTTCCAACGGAAAGTACCTAAAGCTTAAACTAACTGCGAAATACCCGCTAGTACCCAGCCTCCTGGGCCCTCTACTGGCTTACTTAAATTCCAAATTTCAGAGAAGTCGCTTGCTGGGGCTCCCGGTTGTTCGCGAATCATGCCACTAAACTGAATGCTGCAGAAATAATATCCATCTGCGGTCTCAATCCCAATGAGCTTAGCATCAATGGAAACAACATCCGTTTGATTGGTGGCGTCAGCCCGACCTGCTAAATCCTGCTGGATTGTGGCGAACATATCTGGTGTCGTAAATTCACGTAAGGCAGCAAGATCGCCTTGATCCCAAGCTTTTTGCAAAGTAGAAAAATACTGTTTTGCATTCTCAAGAAATGTGCGCTCTTCAAAACCGGGAGGTAATGTCGATTGAAATGCTGTTGACTCAGCACTCATGCCTCCAAAAGCATTTGCTGCTGGAGTAAATGCAGGCTCTTGTCTAGGCGCTTGATCAATATTAGTCCGCTGCAGACCTGTTACAGAACCAGCATTGCTGCCTGTACCAGACATTGCTGGAAGTAATCTACGAATTACAAACATGATGGCAAAGCCTGCCAGCATAGCAATTAAGAGTCCAGCAATCATGGAGGATGCTGCTTCCCCTAAACCAAAGTGCGATAAAAGATAGCCAATACCCAAGCCGGCCGCTAACCCGCCTAAGAGACCACCCATGCCACCAAAACGACTAGGCGCAGGTGCTTGAGGAGCTTGGGCTGGAGCCGCAGGCTGTGCTTGTTGTGCTGGCTTTTGTACTGGGGCAGCTTGCTTTTGCATTGGTGCACTAGGTGCGCGTCCAAAACTTTTACCACCACCTAAACGTGCAGCATCAACATGAGCAACAGATGCAAACATTAAAGTAAGACTCAAAAGAACTGCTTTGAAAAAATGCTGATTCATTTCTATTTACCCCTTGTTATCACTTTTGAACTGCTTTAGTTTTTAAGAGCTTAAAAACTATACAACCATCAGTATTTAATACCAATATGTAAGGCAACGATACCCCCAGTCATCCTGTGGGTTTCCACTTCATCAAAACCGGCTCCCAACATCATCTCTTTGAGCATTTGGGCGTCTGGATGCATGCGGATCGATTCCGCTAAATAGCGATAACTTTCTGAATCTTGCGCAATCTTTTCGCCTAACCAAGGCAAAACCTTGAATGAATAAGTGTCATAAACAGGCTGCAAAAATGCATCGGGTTTAGAGAACTCCAACACTAAAACACGGCCGCCCGGTTTAATCACGCGACACATTTCGCCTAATGCCACATCTTTATGAGTCATATTACGTAAGCCAAATGCCACAGTGACAACATCAAAATGATTATTTGGAAACGGAATCTTTTCAGCATCAAACTGCACACAAGGCAAGGCCATGCCACGATCTAATAAGCGATCACGACCAACTCCCAACATCGACGCATTAATATCACTTAACCAAACTTGTGCATCCGGATTTTGGCCCCAATCTGCCGCCCTGGCAAATGCTGCTGCGAGATCACCAGTACCTCCAGCAATATCTAAAATCTTTTGTCCTGGGCGAACATTTGCACGAGCAATTGTGATTTTTTTCCAAATACGATGTAAGCCAAATGACATTAAATCATTCATCACATCATATTTATTGGCTACCGAATGAAATACTTCGGCAACCTTGCCAGCTTTTTCAGCCTCATCAACACTTTGATAACCAAAATGGGTTTTACTCATTAATGACTTCCACAAGAGTGCCCAGCCACATTCATGGGCGCATCACGATCAAGGCCTGCAGCCGCTACTTTATCTAAATGCTCTTTCCATAACTGCTCTTGATTCTCACACAGGTATTGCAAGTAATCCCAAGAATATAAGCCAGAATCGTGGCCATCAGAAAAGCTGGGCTTTAATGCGTAATGGCCAACGGGCTCAAGATTAGCAATCAAAACATCACGCTTACCAGTTTGAAGAGTCTCTTGCCCAGGACCATGACCTTGAACTTCGGCGGAAGGAGATAGCACTCTCAAAAACTCAAATGGCAGCCGATAGGTATTGCCATTCTCATACGAGAGTTCAAGCACCTTAGATTGCTGGTGCACCACGATATTGTTAGGAATCATTAGACGAGTACCCTTTCAATGCCACCCTGATTTGCTTTAGCAACATAATCTTGCATCCAGTTTTCCCCAAGTAATTTTTGGGCCATCTCAACCACAATGTAATCTGCAGTGGTATCGCTATCGGCATCAAAACGGGCTAGGCCCTGCAAGCAAGATGGGCAGCTTGTTAATACTTTGACATCACCAGTAAAGTTATCCTTGCGTAAATCGTTAGCAGCTTTTTTCATCTCAATTTCCTTACGGAAACGAACTTGAGTAGAGATGTCGGGTCTTGTAACCGCCAAAGTCCCAGACTCACCGCAGCAACGATCGTTCTTCAAAATAGCTTTACCATCTTCTAGTTGAATCAACTCATTTACCGTCTTCAAGGGATCTTGTAGCTTCATTGGAGAATGGCAGGGGTCGTGATACATATACTTCACTCCCTTGACACCAGAAAGCTTCACGCCTTTTTCTGCCAAGTACTCATGAATATCAATAATGCGGCAACCCGGAAAAATCTGATCAAACTGATAGCCAGCTAACTGGTCATAGCACGTACCGCAAGAGACAACCACGGTCTTGATATCTAAGTAGTTCAAAGTATTGGCAACCCGGTGAAATAAAACTCGGTTATCCGTAATCATCTTCTCGGCTTTATCAAAATCACCATTGCCCCGCTGAGGATAGCCGCAACATAAGTAACCGGGTGGCAACACGGTTTGCACGCCAACATTCCACAACATGGCTTGAGTTGCTAAACCTACTTGTGAGAAGAGGCGCTCAGATCCACAGCCCGGGAAATAAAAAACAGCTTCGGTATCGGCAGAAGTCGTTTTTGGATCACGAATAATCGGCACATAGTTTGCATCTTCGATATCTAATAGTGCACGCGCAGTCTTCTTCGGCAAATTACCAGGCATCTTCTTATTCACAAAGAAAATAACCTGCTCTTTCACGCTAGGCTTTCCTACAGTTGCAGGTGGATGTGCAGTTTGCTTCTTAGCAAACTTGCGAAAAATATCGTTACCTAGGCGCTGCAACTGATAGCCCCAGCCAATCATAGTCTTACGGGCCAAATTAATCGTTTCTGGGCTAGTGGCATTCAAGAAAAACATCGATGCCGCTGTACCAGGATTGAAGCGTTGCTGACCCATCTTACGCAAGAGGTTGCGCATATTCATTGACACGTCACCAAAGTCAATATTGACTGGGCAAGGTGTCAAACATTTATGGCAGACAGTGCAATGCGCTGCCACATCATCAAACATTTCCCAATGCCGTATAGAAACTCCACGGCGGGTTTGCTCTTCGTACAAAAAAGCTTCGATCAATAATGAGGTAGCTAAAATTTTGTCGCGCGGGCTATAGAGTAAATTAGCGCGTGGAACGTGGGTAGCACAAACTGGCTTGCACTTTCCACAACGCAAGCAATCCTTCACGCTATCGGCAATCGCTCCGATATCACTTTGCTGCATGATGATGGACTCATGTCCCATTAAGCCAAAGCTTGGTGTGTAGGCCATACTGAGATCCGCATGCGGCATCAGCTTACCCTTGTTAAAGCGCCCTTCAGGGTCAACCTGATTCTTATAACTCCGAAAATCTTTTAATTCTGCTTCAGTTAAATACTCAAGCTTCGTAATACCAATACCGTGTTCACCAGAAATTACGCCATCTAAAGAGCGGGCTAATTTCATAATACGATCGACTGAGCGATGCGCATCTTGCAGCATCTCATAGTCATCAGAGTTCACTGGAATATTCGTAT
>CAIVXR010000167.1 GCA_903909925.1 uncultured beta proteobacterium
AGAGTGAGTTAGATGGTGAGAAGTGGGAGTCTTTAAAGGACGCGCATGACATTCTGCCGTATACCCAAATTGCATTGAATCAAATTGCTGACTTAGGCGGGAAAGTGCTGGTTGCTGCTAAACGCTTTCATGGTGTACTTGCTGATGAGAATTCTGGACGTCGTAAAAAAATTCAGGAGCTTCCAGACCCCACTCAATTAATCGACGCTGAAATTGCTGCAATGAAAGTAGAGATTGTTGCTCTAAGAGAGCAGGCAATTCAGCTGGGACTGCATAACTCCGGCATGCCAATGCAAATGAACCTTTCCGAGCAATCGATGCGCCTGAATACTGTCGTGGAGCATTTGGAGAGCGCCCTGGGTGGCATGAGCAATACGATGCATCAAGTAGTCTCACAAAAATATCATTTTGAAATGCAAGATGCATCCCGTATTTCTAGAGATTCTGAGGGCTTGATTTTGGCGTTAACGCAATTACAACGTCAGATCGAGAGAATGGAGGGCGTTCTTGAGGAGATGGGAGCTGCTTTGAATAAAGTAGTGCAGGGTGATATGCCTGCTGAGTCTGAACACTCTAGTTTTGGTTTGGGTGATCGATAGTGGCGAATGATTATCTCAGTCTCTTTATTGCGGATATTAATAGAGCCTATGAAGGCATGGTTTGGTCTATTGAGGCCAATCCGCCGGCATTAGCTCAAGCAGGTTTACATGCACGTGATTTGGCTGACGCTTTAGGAAGTGTCGGCTTATCGCAGTTAAGCGCATTGACTGATGATGTATCCCGTCAGCTTTCATTGGAGCAGTCCTCGGTACTGCCGATTGCCCAAAATCTGGTGGAGCTATTAAAGAGAGCCTTGTTTGCACTAGAGCAGTCTGATGATATGGTGATGTCTTCTGCACATCTTGAAGAGATTCAGCGTTTATCTGGTGATCTGTTGGTCTTATTGGGCGGCGCATCTTTTCAGTCACCGCAAATGCAGATAATGGTGGATGACTGGGGCATGCCAGCAGAGCAAGGACCCTCCGACTCAGAGGCAACTCTTGCTGAAAATAATGCCTCTGCATCTACCTTAACCGCAAGCTCTACTTTATCCAATCCAGTAGTCATTGATCCAAGAGAGTTTGTGTCATCTGCAGGGGTTATCGCGCAAAGAAGAGCGGGTCTGAATTTAGTGCAACGCATACGTCAAATGCTAAGTGCACAAAATTTACCTACTAACAAATCTATTGATTTTCTATTGTCTGAACATCAAGATGCCCTCAGCGCTTTGGGGCAGGTAGCATTAACCAGTGTGCTGGCAGAGTTAGCTGCAGACATGGTCGTCGATGGTGTTTATGCAGATGCAGATGTAGTGGATACCTTGGTTAGTGCAATTAGTGTCTTGCCAAAGGCGCAGCGATTAGTAGCCAACAAACAAGCACTCACTTTATTTATTGATTTATATGGTGTGCAGTTTGAGCAATCCCATATGCACCTAGCTGGAGAGATTATTGCCAAGGCTCAAGGCAGGATTGGGCAAGAACATGATCGACTTCGCATTACGATGCCAGCTAGCTTAAAGCGTATGCGTTTTTTGCCATTTAAGCGCGGCTCTGATTATTTTGTTGTCAGTTGGGCTCAGTTGCTCTCTATATCTAATGTCGATGGTCAGTTTGCTGTCAGTGATGTTTTAGGCTCTGCATTGGGTTGCGATAAAGTATTGCGACTCAGTAGCGGATGCATGCATGAGGTTTTACATGCCAATGAGGTCTTCCCCATTGTGAATATGAATAGCTTTGCGCTTCCTTCGGTATTATCAGGACCGTACTGGATGAAGGGCATTGCCTTAGATGATGCTAGTTCGCCATACTCTTGGGTTGCTGTCTGAGTAACTAAAGAAGCAATTGAGTAATATTAAAGAAATGAATAAAGGTTAGTTTTGCTAAAAATCACCCGTTTTTCCTTTTTGAGTCTTATTTTGCTTTGCGCCAGCTTTTTTGCAGGGCAGGTTTTTGCACAAGTACCTCCAGCCTTGGATAAGGAAATTAGGGCTTTAGTGGCCAAGCACCCTGCGATGCTGAACTATAAAACCTCGGTAGAGTACGTTGACCCTCGTATTCGGGTACCAGATTGCCCGGGTGGTTATGAGGTAGAGTTGCCTTCCCGTACCCGCCTTTGGGGCAGGGTAAATATCCCCGTCAGATGCAATAAAGGGGCTAAATGGTTTGTGTATCTGCCGGTCAAAATCCAGGTTTTTGGGCAATATTTGGTCACTTCCCATCAAATTCAGGGTAATTCCAGGCTATCTCAAGGTGATTTTGTGCTTTCTGAGGGTGATTTAAGTGATTTGCCTGACGGATTTGTCCAAAAAGCCGAAGATGCCCTGGGTAGGCAGGTTATTCGACCGATTGCGCCAGGAAACCCGATTCTCCTAAACAATTTACGAGAATCGTCCGTAATAAGGGTAGGCGACCAGATTAAGGTCAAAATCATTGGTTCTGGCTTTGAGGCTGCTGGTTCTGGAATCGCCCAGTCCGGGGGTTCCAGTGGTGACTCTATTAAGGTCAAAATGCCAGACGGACAGGCTTTACAGGGTAAAGTAATAGGCCCTGCGACGGTTGAGAGTAAAATCGACTAGCTTCGAAGGGTAGTAGGGCAGTAAGCGGTAAATAAGGCAGTAAATAACGTAGTAAACAAGGAATATATTGCGTGAAGATTAATGAGAACAGATCGGTATTACCAGGTCAAACTGAGGCGAAGAAAAGCTCTCAGGGTGATGCTGCGTCCGCATCAAACTCCACTTCATCTGCAAAAACACCAAATGCTGGCGTAAACCTGGATCTCAATCCAGCTGTGACTGCAGCTAGTACCGTATCCATTTCTAGTTCTCGCTCTATCTCTGATGCAGATGCATTAGAGAAAATTCGCAAGCTGATCGAGAAGGGTGAATTCAAAGTAGATTTCCCTAAAACAGCTGAGCTGATTTTGCGTGAAGCAGTTGCCGCCGCTGGTAATTCTTCTAAGTTCTAAGTGAGTAATCCCGTTCAGTTTCAAATTTCGCAAGTAGCTAGTGCCGTTGGATTATTACGCGCTACGCTAGAGGCTGAAGATATCGATGCGTTACCGAATGCAATTGCAGAGGCACAACAAGCGCTCGACAAACTCAATACTTATCCTGGTGGTGTAGAGCAACTCCGTATCGATATGGATGCATTGCCTTCACCATTAAAAGAGGAAGTAAAGACACAGCTTGAGCAAGCTACTGTCGATCATCATATTAATGGTGAACTGATTCGCTTGGCCGCGCAAAAGAATGCAGCACTGCAAGCTTTCATTGCACAGCAGTCAGATTCCGCTACCTACTCCAGCACTGGTAATGTACCGGGCCTGGGCTCTGGTACTTTCTCCAAAAAAGTCTAAAAGACAAAAAGTTTTAAACCCGAATTCTGCAAAGGCGCTTAGGCGTCTTTTTTCATGCCCGCACGAATGCGGATCATTGCCTGAGTATGGAGTTGGCTTACTCGACCTGGGGTGAGGTTTAACACGGTGGCGACATCCCGAAAAGATAATTCTTCTTGGTAGTGCAGTGCCATGACTAGCTTCTCTTTTTCAGGAAGCTTCTTGAGTAAAGCTTCTAGAACTTGCGCCATTTGCTTCATCGATGTCATTTGCATCGGATCGTTTTGTTTATCTGGCGGAATGAGTTCGTCGGGTAGATCGTCAATTGGCGTGAGGTTCACGGCACCTGCAACGACATTGAAATATTCATCTAGCGTAAGACCAGCAGCTTGCGCAATTTCAGTATCTTCTGGTGCGCGACCTAGTTGTTGCTCTAGTGAGCGAGTTGCTTTTTCAAGAGAAGTGATTTGATCACGCTGGTGTCTTGGCAAAATATCATTCGCTCTACAGGAATCATAGATTGCCCCACGAATACGGGTCTTGGCATACACCTCAAAACTTAAATTGGGTTGCGGTTGATAGCGTTGTAGGGCATCTAATAAACCAGTCATCCCTTCTTGAATCAGGTCATCGACTTCCACGTTGGCAGATAGGCGCGAGGCGATTTGATAAGCAATCTTTTTAACCAATGGCGCATGCAATTTAATAGCCTCATCGAGGCTGATTGCTTGATAGGGGTTTCCTACGGATGGGCGCATCGTAATTAGCTGCTGATTTGCTGGGCAATATGCCTAAATAAGCTGGCTGGAATAACTGGCTCGAGGTGAGCTGAAGTTGAAGCTTCATCATTAAAGTCACTCAAAGATTTAGCGCCTACCCAATGCAAAAGTGCCAAGGAGGTATCAAGCTGTGATGATGCTTCTTGTGCCAGAGCTCTAAAGGCGGCATCACCTTCATTGCGATCGCTTCCACCGACCATCATGATAGAAATAGGCTCATCTGCACCGCTAATCATGAGTTGATTGATGAGGGCAATTGTTTTTGCTTGATTACTTTTGCTGCAAGAGGTCAAGACGATGTGATTGAGATTCTAAAGCAAGTCTCATATTTTCCCTCTATCTTTTTTATAGGGACTGATGGGGATCGTCTATATCTTCAAATTCAAACGGCAGAATGGCATGGGCGAAAATGGATGTTATCGTCTCACATGTGCCGTGCAGAAATTATACAGACGGCTTTTGCCGCCTGTCTTGCTGCCGAGGAACACGAGGTTAGAAAATCTTTTTTATATCGTGGGCAGCCGATTTTCCAACCGCATTATGATCCAG
>CAIVXR010000168.1 GCA_903909925.1 uncultured beta proteobacterium
GCTATGAATGGCTACATTCTGGCAGATCGTGCAACCTGGCTGAGTTTCAAGAACCGTGGTGATTTAGTCATCCTGGTTCAAGGCGATCCTAAACTCTTTAATCAATATGGTGTGATGCTCGTCAATCCAGCCAAGTTTCCTCATGTAAAAAAAGTGGAAGGACAAGCTTTTATAGATTGGTTAGTTTCTAAGAGCGGTCAAGATGTGATTGCCAGCTACCAAATTGGTGGTGAGCAGCTCTTCTTTCCAAATGCCAAGAAGTAATGGACAAAGAAAAAGCCCGCTTCTGCGGGCTTTTTACTGGCTTCTGGCGCTTGATCAGAGCTTTTTGAGGCTTACTTCTTAGGCGTCACAAAGCCAATTGCTGTGTCGTCCACAAATTCAACCATGACGTCATCACCAGCTTTAAATTTCTCAAGGCCGAGAACAGCTTGATCAACTTTTACCTTTTGCTTCTCACCACTTGGTAATGTGAAAGTCACGATACGTGTTTTTGCATCGATTGTTGTGATTTTTACAGTTGCGTAAATAGTATCGGTAGTTTCCTCAAATGGCTTAGCTGAACCCTTGCCAGCGACTGTTACAGAGCGAACACCAGAAACGCTTGGCTTACTACCTTTAGCTGCTGCAGTTAAACCAACGGCAATCGCTTGGGCATGCTCAACTACAAATACATCACCTTTTTTTACTTTATCTAAATCATTGACTGATTTAGCAACATTCATTTGTGCCAAATTACCATTAGCATCTTTCAATACAACAATTCGGTTTTTCACATCAACAGAATCAACAGTAGCAGTCAGCACAGCCACTTCAGCAGCCAATGGCAACATTTTCGCGGGTGCTTGAGCAAATGCAACACTTACAAAAGCGAGGTTTGCAGCTGTAAATAAACCAGTCAGTAAAGATTTTTTCAAAATAACTCCTATGTAAGTAAAGGGGTTGGGGTGAGTTCCTAACAGAACCACAAATCATTGTAACCACGACGTATGTAGTTTCCTGTGCTTATTTGGTAAATTAAGCCTATGTCCCAGCCAAGCCCCGTAAATACCTTTGATGTTTCAATCAAATCCTGGCAAGAAGCCTTGAAAGAGGCTTACTTCATACGAAAGCAGGTATTCATTGAAGAGCAAGGGGTGCCTGAGAATATGGAATTAGATGAATTTGACCCTACTGCCAAGCATGCCTTAGCTTATCAGGGTGCCCTATGTGTTGGTACCGGTCGACTCGTTCACCTAGATAATCATCATGCACAAATTGGCCGCATGGCTGTCTTAAGTGCATTCCGGAATCGGGGCATCGGCAACGCAATCTTGAGCAGCTTGATTACTCTCGCTAAAGCAGAAGGAGTTTTAACCTTGATGCTGCATTCCCAAGTATCTGCAATTCCTTTTTATACAAAGATGGGATTTATAGCAGAAGGCCCTGTCTATGACGAAGCAGGCATTGCCCATCGTAATATGATTATGTCATTAGCAAAAATGATTGAATAACTACTAAATAAGCGCGCATCACTTATGAGCACTACCTACTCTTCTTTTCCCTATATACATCGCGTATGCTACTCTGATACCGATGCTGCTGGCCTTGTATACCATGCACGCTATTTAGATATTTTTGAGCGCAGTCGTGCAGAATGGTTAGCCCAGTTCGACCTAAGCCCAACTAAGCTCATTAAAGACTTTCAAATATTACTTCCGGTCCGAGATCTGCAGATGGATTTTCATAAGCCTGCCTACTTAGATGATCTCCTGCAGATTGACCAAGTGATAGAGCGCCGTAGTAGAGCCCAGATCAGCGTGAGACAGACGGCCAAAAGGAAACCACCAGATGGTAATGAAACTGAAATGGAACTCATCGTGAGCGCTTTAATTAATATCGTTTGCGTTGATACCATTACCCTCAAGCCCAAAGCACTACCTGATTGGCTCTTTTTAGCGAAATAACGCTAATGACTTAAAATGGGGCTCTTACTGCAAACGCTCTAGCGTAGCAGCTCACCCCATTGGCCGGGATAGTCGTTTAATTGAATACGGGTCAATACTTTATTGGCCCCTATGTTATTTACAGATCTTGGTTTATCAGAGCCCATTCTTCGCGCTATTGCTGAAGAAGGCTATACCAGCCCTACACCGATTCAAGCTAAATCGATTCCCGCAGTTCTTCAAGGCGGAGACCTCCTAGCCGCAGCACAAACTGGTACCGGCAAAACTGCTGGCTTTACGCTCCCCATCTTGCAACGCCTTAGCTCCACAAAAGCGAATGCTGGCAAGCGTCTTTTGCGCGTGTTGATTTTGACCCCCACTCGCGAACTAGCAGCCCAAGTTCAAGAGTCTGTGAAGACTTATGGCAAATATACTGGACTCAAATCGACTGTGATCTTTGGCGGCGTAGGAGCCAACCCGCAAATTAAAGCGATTGCTGGTGGCCTAGATATTTTAGTTGCCACACCAGGACGTTTACTGGATTTGATGTCACAAAAATGTGTTTCACTTAGTAATATTGAAATTTTGATTTTAGATGAAGCGGATCGCATGCTTGATATGGGCTTCTTGCGGGATATCAAAAAGATCTTGACAGCCCTACCAAAGCAACGACAAAACCTCTTGTTCTCTGCTACCTTCTCTACTGAGATTAAAGCCTTAGCAGATAGCCTATTAAATTGTCCAGCATTAATTGAAGTCGCTCGCAGCAATAGTACGAATGAAGCGATTGCTCAGCTAATTCATCCAGTTGATAGAACTAAGAAACACCCTTTACTTGCCCATTTAATTAAAACTAATGACTGGAAACAAGTATTGGTCTTTACTCGCACCAAACATGGCGCTAACAAGCTTGTTACCCAATTAGAAAAAGATGGCATCACTAGTATGGCTATCCATGGCAACAAGAGTCAAACTGCAAGAACGAAGGCCTTGGCAGATTTCAAGGCAGGCAAGCTGACTGCGCTAGTAGCAACCGATATTGCTGCGCGCGGTATTGATATTGATCAACTACCCCATGTGGTGAACTATGATCTTCCAAACGTCTCTGAAGATTATGTCCATCGCATTGGCCGAACTGGACGCGCAGGCTCTAATGGTGTCGCAGTCTCTTTAGTTTGCGTTGACGAGCATCAGATGCTCAGAGATATTGAAAAACTGATCAAACAAAAACTGCCACAAGAAGTGATCGCAGGATTTGAGCCAGATCCGCATGCCGTTGCTCAACCGATTCAGCTGCGCAGCCAACAACATCAGCAATCCAGAAAGCCTAAGGCCGCAGGCAATGGTAGCGGCTCTGCTCGCCCTCCAGCCAAGCGTGGTAGTCCTCCTAAACGCAGCTTTAATCGATAGAGCTCCTTCGGAGATAAAATATTTTTATGACTCAATGCATTCAAACCACTGAACCACGCCTTACCTCCCTATCTCATGGCGGTGGCTGCGGCTGCAAGATTGCCCCAGGCGTTCTTTCAGAAATCCTCAAGAATGTTCCCCAATTGCCTTTTCCTAAGGAACTACTCATTGGTATTGAAACCTCTGATGATGCTGCGGTCTACCAAATTAATGAGTCTCAAGCGATCGTAGCCACAACGGATTTCTTCATGCCCATCGTGGATGATCCATTTGATTTTGGGAAAATTGCTGCAACGAACGCCATCAGCGATATCTATGCCATGGGTGGCTCACCCATCTTTGCATTGGCCTTAGTCGGCATGCCAATTAAAGTTTTATCTAATCAGACCATTGCCCGCATTCTGGAAGGTGGTAGTGAAGCCTGCCGCAATGCTGGTATTCCCATTGCGGGTGGTCATACGATTGACTCGGTTGAGCCAATTTATGGATTAGTCGCAATTGGCCTAGTAGATCCCAAGAGGATTAAGAGTAATGCCAGCGCAAAACCTGGCGATGTACTGATCTTGGGCAAGCCACTTGGCGTCGGCATTCTCTCAGCAGCCTTGAAAAAAGATTTACTGGGGCCAGATGGTTATCGAGAAATGATTTCCAACACTACCAAGCTCAACACTGCAGGGCCAGACTTAGCAAGGCTAGCTGGTGTCCATGCCTTGACGGATGTCACTGGATTTGGATTGGCTGGTCATACCCTTGAATTAGCAAGAGGCTCTCATTGCACCGCTCACATTGATTGGGACCAGGTCCCACTACTCTCTAATGTGCAGACATTAGCAGACAATGGAGTAATCACTGGCGCTTCTGATCGCAATTGGGAAAGTTACGGTTCTGATGTCAGCATTCCTGCCAACTTCACTCCGGCACAACTTGCTTTATTGACTGATCCACAAACTAGCGGAGGCTTGCTAGTTTCGTGTGCCCCTGAATGCGTGCAAGAAGTGCTAGATATTTTTAATCAACATCAATTCTTAGGCGCACGCGTCATCGGTCAGATGAGCAAGCGGCAAGAGAAACCTTTAGCGATTTCTTGAAGCTAAATAGATCACTCCAGTAGGCCCATAGCTCTCTGAATGGAGCTCTTCAAATCTAAGCTCAAACACATCTCCAATCGAGTATGTCTTACGATTGCCTTGAATTGTGATATCGATACTTCCATCGATCACTAAAGCTTTCACTGCAAATGGATGAGTGTGCTCATCTAGCGATCCATTTGGCACTTGCTTCACCTCAACCGGGTCTGGGTAACCTTCCTGCTGCAACAGCTTAATAAACTGCGTTGTATTCATAATGTACGGTAGTGAACAAATAAAAAAGCCTAGCTGATGAAGGCTAGGCTTAGGAGTGAATGTGCTTAAGAATTACTTCTTAGCTTCCATTGCCTCT
This sequence comes from uncultured beta proteobacterium, assembly GCA_903909925.1. GTDB lineage: Bacteria > Pseudomonadota > Gammaproteobacteria > Burkholderiales > Burkholderiaceae > Polynucleobacter. Next base: position 4,776 of record CAIVXR010000168.1, read on the forward strand.
TTTGTTGCAGTAATTTCTTTACGACGCTCTTTGCATGCGCCAGCAATTTCTTGCAATGCCTTACGGGCACGCGCAGCAGATGCCTTAATACCTTTTTCAATGAATTTTTCGTTTTCAGCTTTATATGTTTCAAAAGCAGCTAACAATGTATCGTGTTGTGACATCTTGTCTCCCGTTATCAAATAAATATTCATACCAACAACGAAATCAGTATATCCCCATAAAAACGGTCAGAAATGGCCTTTTTTATCAGGGATAACGCTTAGAAAGGGCATTTGCTTCAAAATGATCTATTGACGGAAAACCTGACGGAGATGCCCAAAATGCTCAGAAATATCCTATTTTTGCTACTTACCAGCACCCTTTCAGTATCGGCCGCCGCCCAAACTAGCGCCTGGCCATCCCCAAATAAGCCCATTACCTTTATTAACCCCTTCCCCCCTGGTGGGGCTGTGGACGCCTTTGGGCGCCCCTTAGCCAAGCAGCTTTCTACCCAATTAAACGACTCTATCGTGGTCGATAACCGCGGCGGTGCAGGAGGTACCTTAGGTGCGGCAGTTGCAGCAAAAATGGCACCAGATGGTTACACCTGGTTACTTGGTGCGGTACATCACTCGATTGCGCCAAGCATGTATGTCAATCTGCCCTACGACATCACTAAAGACTTTGAACCGATTGCCATTATTGGCAGCGTTCCCCATGTCATCGTAGTGAACCCAACAAAGTTTCCTAAAAATGATTTGAAATCGATCATGGAGGAAATTCGTAAACACCCCGGGAAATATAACTACGCATCAACGGGTAATGGCACCTCACAGCATTTAGCAGGTGAGCTATTTAAGATGCAAAACAAATTGTTTATTACTCATATTCCTTATCGAGGTACAGGCCCTGCTCTACAAGATCTCGTGGCGGGCCAAGTCGATATGATGTTTGATACCTTGGCAGGTGCAGCGCCTTTTATTAAGAGTGGTCAATTGATCGCAGTAGCAGTAGCGAGTAATAAACGCAGCGAAGCCTTTCCGAATGTACCAACAGCGCAAGAGCTAGGTATTAGCAACTTCGTTGTATCGAGTTGGTATGCCATGTGGGCCATCAAAGGCACCCCCAAAGATATCGTTGAAAAAATGAGTAATGAAGTTCAGATTGCTCTAGCCTCTCCTGAGATCAAAGAGCGCTGGGCGGGAATGGGGGCAAGTGTTCCCAAAATGACTCGTCCTGAACTGGCAAACTATATCAATCAAGAAATTATCCGCTGGAGTGAGGTGGTTAAAAAATCTGGTGCAAAGTTAGACTAATAAGAAAGTATATGAGTATTGCAACTAAAAACTATGCGTTTGTTCGCAACAAACTTCTCAATAAAGAAGAGATTGCTTTTTTGGATGTTCGTGAGGAGGATCCGCATGCGCAAGAACATCCTCTATTTGCCGCTAATATTCCACTCTCTCGCATCGAGATAGATGCTTATGGCAAGCTCCCTAGAAAAAATGTTTCGATCGTAACGCTCGATGATGGCGGTGGTGATGCTGAACTAGCAGCGCAGCGATTAATGAATCTTGGCTATACCGATGTCTCTGTATTTGAAGGTGGCATCCAAGGTTGGAAAAGATCTGGTGGTGAGTTATTCAGGGACGTCAACGTTCCCAGCAAGTCTTTTGGAGAACTCGTTGAGTCTAAGCGTCATACTCCTTCTCTATCTGCTCAGGAAGTCAAGAAACTACTTGATGACAAAGAAGATGTCGTAGTAGTGGATGTGCGGCGCTTTGATGAATACAACACCATGAGCATCCCCAGCGGTATTAGTGTTCCAGGTGCTGAACTGGTATTACGCCTTCCTGAGCTGGCACCTAATCCAAAAACCAAAATTATTGTGAACTGTGCAGGCAGAACACGCAGCATCATTGGCACACAATCTTTAATCAATGCCGGCATTCCGAATGAAGTAAATGCACTACGTAATGGCACTATTGGTTGGACTCTTGCTGGACAAGAGCTAGACAAAGGTCAAAGTCGTCGATTTAAAGAAGTGAGTGAGAGTACAGCAAGTGAAGCTTCAAATCGCGCGCGCAGCGTTGCCGACAGAGCGAATGTGAAGCGCACTACTCTTGCCGAAATTGAGAAATGGAAATCTCAAGCAGAGCGTACCACTTACTTCTTTGATACTCGCACACCCGAAGAATATGAAGCAGGCCATCTTCCGGGCTTTCGTTCTGTACCTGGCGGTCAACTTGTACAAGAAACGGAGATGGTTGCACCTGTCCGTGGCGCACGCATTGTCTTGGCCGACCCCAGTAGCAGCGTTAGGGCCAATATGCCAGCCTCCTGGTTAGCACAAATGGCCTGGGATGTTTATGTGCTTGATGGCCTCAAGATATCTGATCTTAGTGAAACAGGTCCCTGGAAAGCCCCACTACCAACACTTCCTCAAGTTCAATTTGTGGATGCTGCTACGGTCTCACATTGGCTCAAGACTGATAGCAATACGATTGCGGTTGACTTTAGTACCCACGCCAATTATGTGAAGGGTCATATTCCAGGAAGTTGGTATGCATTGCGTTCACAACTCGCTGATGCAATCAAAAAGATTCCCCAAGTTGATCGCTACGTGCTCACTAGCACCCCAAGCCAATTGAGCTTATTTATTGCGCAAGAGTTTCAAGCTCTGAGCAAGTCTGAGGTATTGGTATTAGAAGGTGGTAATGCAGCCTGGACTGCAGCTGGACTTGAGCTCGAAACAGGACCTAGTCGTTTAGCGTCCCTGCCATTGGATCGCTACAAGCGACCTTACGAAGGCACCAGCGTAGATCCTGCTGCGATGCAAGCCTACCTAGATTGGGAATTTGGTTTGGTAGAGCAACTAGGCAAGGATGGAACCCATCACTTCTGGGTGCTCTAACTCTTGCCATTCATACGACTGTTCGTCTTGATGATGGGACTTCTGGGGCTAACGGCCTGTGAGCGAGATACTTATACGAGCTGGAGCTGTAACTCGTCAGTAGAGGTGAAGGTTCCCATGATCCTTAGAAAAGCACGTATGGAATTTAAGGACCTCAAGCTGGACTATTGTGGCAGCCTAGGAAATCAAAGCTACTTTGACCAAAAATGTCCCCCACTCATCCAAGATTCTGGCTATATATTTACCCCTTCCTCGGGTCTACTCATTAGCAAAGGCTACGAATATCAGTGCGGAGCGCTATAAATCAATGAACCCTCTTAGTCCTAAGAAACTTTTACTGACCAAATGGACGGCAGTTAAACCGATTGCTAAGCAGAAGCATTTTTTAGTGAGTAAAGTCATTCTGCCAGAGCCTCCCAATGAAAAAATTGAGTTTGTGGAAATTGAAGCGGTCTTAACAAAAAAGGTATCGCTCATTGCCTGGCGTGACCTTACTAACAGCGCATTATGGATACAAGGCTGGCAATAAAAAACCGCCTCAGATTTGAGGCGGCTCTATAACTAACTGAGATACTTAGTCAGATTTCTTTTTGGATCCTGAGGACTTCTTGACTATCTCGTCAATATTTTTTTCTGCAGCATCCGCAACTTCATTCACGATGCGGCGACCTTCTTTAAACATATTCTGCCCAGTGGTAGACATTTCGTGAACCACTTTCGATAGCTTCTCTGCATGTGAGGGCATTTTGTTTTCAGCATCTTCAAGCCAGGTCACCAATGAAGTACGCACCTTTTCGAGATGTTTCTCTGTTTCATCAGCGGCACTGTCGCCAAGATCTTTGAGAACTGCCTTGACCTTCTTCTGATAGGCAGCCGCACGTTTGGCAGCCTCTTTAGCAGCCTCTGCTTGTAAATCTTTCAACTTGGCTAAATCATTCTTAGCGGCTGACTTTGCGCTATCCAAGGCATTTTTCATGCCCCATTCCATCTCAGCCATGTGATGTTCGCTCAGTTTCTTGGCGGCCTCTAATAGCGTATGTGAGTAATCAAATAATTCTTTCGCTTTTTCTCGCTGCCATTTTTGCAACTCTTTTGCATCCATTTATATGCTCCTATCAATCAAGGGTCCATGAAAATCTTCAATTCCACTCTATACCTAAATTAGCAAACTGCCAATTTCCCCTACTTTAAGACATTAATATGACAGTTTCAGGGGATTAAATTAGGGGGCAAAGGGCTAATCTAGCTTTGCCCCAGCCTGATTTACCACCTTTGCCCAACGGGGCATTTCTACAGTAAGAAATTTTGTAAATTGATCGGCATTGAGATAGGCTGGATCGGCGCCTTGTTCAGTCATTCTCCTCTGTATCTCGGGCGACTCTAGGGTCTCTTTAAAAGCTTGGCTTAATTTGCTTGTCACATCAGGTGGCGTACCTTTAGGAGCCAAAATTCCATAAAAGCCAACAACCTCCAGATTAGCTACACCCGTTTCGATCACGGTAGGTGTATTTGGTAATGCAGCATTACGTTTTGCACTGGTCACTGCCAATGCTTTTACTTTTCCCTGCTTGGCATAGTTTGCAGCTTGAGGAACAGACTCCGCCATAAATTGAACATGGCCGGCAATTAAATCTGTGAATGCTGGTGCACTACCCTTAAATGGGATATGAACCATAAAAATGCCGGTCTCACTTTTGAGCATCTCGGGAACCAAATGCGAGATACCCCCATTACCGGCAGAGCCGTAATTTAATTTACCTGGATTAGCCTTAGCATAGGCAACAAATTCTTTTAGGGAATTTGCAGGCACGTCTTTATTCACAATTAATGCCAAAGGTTGTTGAGCAGTTCTGGCGATGGGTTGAAAATCTCTTAGAGTATCGTAAGGTGCTTTGCTATAGATGGCGGGGTTAATCACCATAGTTCCCGTGTTTGCCAATAGGAGGGTATATCCATCCGGCGGAGACTGCGCTACAAATTGTGCGCCCACAGCCCCACCAGCACCTGCTTTGTAATCCACGATTACAGTCTGCCCAAGACTAGATTGCAACTTATCCACTAACAGCCGAATATGCGCATCTAGAGGACCTCCTGCAGGGAAGCCAATAATAATTTTGATTGGTTTATCAGGATAAGCTGCTTGTACATGAAAAGGCAGCGCCAGCATCATGCTTATTAGTAATGTCCTGACAATTTGTGTGGGCTTAAACATAGAAATCAGATATTGAATGTACTTAGATACACTTTACCTGAAACCTACTTTACAAATAGAGATTTATGGATAGTCTTTTACAGCTCATGAGTGATCCTAATGCTTGGGTAGCATTTTTGACACTTTCTGCCCTAGAAATTATTTTAGGGATAGATAACATCATATTTATTAGTGTCATTGCCAATAGACTCCCTTTAGAGATTCGAGAAAAGGTTCGCCGCTTTGGCCTCATTTTTGCATTAGTAACGAGAATCTTATTGTTACTCAGCCTGTCTTGGGTAATGAGCCTTACCAATTCCCTCTTCAGTATTAATGATCATGCGATTAGCGGTAGAGATCTCATTTTATTATTAGGTGGCTTCTTCTTGATTTGGAAGGCCTCAAAAGAGATCTATGTAGAAGTAGAGATTGGTGAGAATAGCGATGAACAAAGTGATGCCAGCAAAGCAAACCTGAATAAATCGATGTTTTCTTTATTTGTTGGTTCCGTATTACAAATTGGCATATTGGATATCATTTTTTCCCTAGACAGCGTTATTACAGCTGTTGGCATGGTCGATGAAATCAGCGTCATGATTGCTGCGGTACTAGCCTCGGTCATGATCATGTTAATTGCCGCAAAACCGATTGGTGATTTTGTGCATCGCCACCCTTCTATTAAAGTCTTGGCCCTATCCTTCTTAACTGTTGTAGGTGTGGTGCTGATTGCCGAAGGTATGGGGCTTCATATTCCAAAGGGTTATGTATATGTTGCAATGGCTTTCTCGCTCTCCGTAGAGTTACTGAATATTCGCTCTCGAGAAAAGAAGAAAAAGCTAAAGTAACTTAAAGAGCATGGGCACAAACAAAGCCACTTGCCCAAGCCCATTGGAAGTTATGGCCACCTAGATGACCAGTCACATCTACGCACTCACCGATAAAAAATAATCCTGGGTGCGAGCGTGACATCATCGTTTGACCATCCAAGTCTTTGGTGTCAACGCCGCCCAACATGACCTCAGCTTTTTTCCAGCCTAAGGTCCCGGCTGGCTTTACAGACCAATTGGTGAGCAATTCTTTCAGAGCTTGACGATCTCTCTTGGATACTTCAGCCCACTTTCGACCAGAAAGATTTTTTTGTTCAGAAAATGCTTTGGCTAAACGCTGCGGCAAAACAGAAGCCAGGATAGTCTCGGCAAGTTTCAGACGATTATCTTCATCGTTAAATAAAGTATCGCAATTAAATCTACCGGCCACTTCAATCGCGCCAAGCCAGTCAATATGAATAGGTTCACCCTCGACCCAATAGCTGCTTGCCTGAAGAACTGCTGGCCCCGATAAACCTTTATGAGTTAAAAGCAAGTCTTCGTTAAATCTGCATGCGCCATAACGATGCCCTTTTGAACCGGATGCAATTCTGACGGGAACGCTAAGGCCAGCTAGATCATTTAAATTACCAAAAGTCTCTGCAGTAAATGAGAGTGGTACTAATGCAGGTCTTGGGTCTACTACTTGCAGCCCAAATTGCTTTGCGATATCCAAAGAGTATGCAGTGGCACCAATTGCCGGCACTGGTAAGCCACCTGTTGCCATGACTATGGTCTTAGTTTTTTCAATCCCAGCATTTGTATGAACTAGCCAGCCCGCTTCTGCTTTGGCAATGGCTTCTACAGAAACTGGATGACGAATAGTGACCTTACCTTTAGAGCACTCCGACATGAGCATGTCGATAATCTGCTTAGCGGACTCATCACAAAAGAGTTGTCCTTGATGCTTCTCGTGATAAGCAATCCCGTATGAGTCAACCAGCTTGATAAATTCTCTTGAGGGATATTTAGCAAGTGCACTTTTGACAAAATGGGGATTAAGCGAGAGAAAATTAGCTGGGCTGCTATGTGAATTAGTGAAGTTACAGCGTCCGCCACCACTAATGCGGATCTTCTCGCCCAGGACTGTGGCGTGATCTAAGACTAAAACTTTTTTTCCTAACTGACCAGTAACTCCAGCGCAAAATAAGCCGGCTGCACCACCGCCAATAATGACGGCATCCCAGATCTTAGTCATGCCTTATTTAAAACGGTCAATGATTTCAGAAGAAATATTGAGTTTTTCCATATGACCCTTGGTATAGGCTTGCCGAAAATTTTTCGTCATAGAAATCATGACGGAAGCAGTCCAAGCAAAAGCAAACATGCCAGAGAAGGCAATAATGACTGTCAGCATTTTCCAGCCATCCGGCAAGATATCTTCCATAAAGCCCATTGCCGTATAAGTACTTCCACTAAATAAAATACTCTGCCCTAAGGCTGGGACCAACTTGAGAATATAAAGTGCAAAACCCCAAAGGATAATTTCAGTAATGTGGGTTAAAAATAAACAGAAAATGCTGATGTAGAAACACAGTGCTACCTCTGAGTATTTCTTTTCTCCTAGATACAAGAACGATTTGACTTCGTAACGCTTAGAGATTTGTAAGAGCACTAGGCCATGGAAAATCATCACTAGCAAAAGCATGATCGTACCCATCAAGTAGCTGGGTAACTCTAAAGTAGTGGCGATACTGGCGTCTTGTGGGTTCATGATTAGGCTTTGTACTATTTTACAGGCGGGGCAATGCAAGCAATAAGGGCTTTGATTAGGTCAATTGGTAGTGCTTTTTAATGATTGTCCATGCCTCTTTCGCAGTCTCTGCAAAATGAATGACCTGCATATCAATCTCATCAATCACACCAAACTCAATCATCTGCTCAAACTTCACCATCCCAGCCCAAAACTCTTGCCCCACAAGGATAATGGGAAAAGGCGTGACTTTTTTGGTCTGCATCAGAGTGAGCACTTCGAAGAATTCATCAAATGAACCGAAGCCACCCGGAAAAACGACGATTGCCCTGGCCCGCAACATAAAGTGCATCTTACGTAAGGCGAAATAATGGAAACGAAAACTGAGCCCAGGGCTAATATATGGATTTGGATGCTGTTCTCTAGGTAGGCTAATGTTAAAGCCAATAGTTTGATCACCTGCTTCAAATGCACCACGGTTAGCTGCCTCCATAATGCCAGGGCCGCCGCCAGTGCAAATATGCAATTTGTTAGAGTCCTCATCTTGGGTAGCGTTGTACTGGGCAACTATAGTGCCGAACTCCCTTGCTGATTCGTAATATCGACTATGTAGCAATGCTTTATTGGCTGCCGCTTTCTCACCTTCAGTTTGCGCATTCCTCTGCATCTCCAAAGCTTTTTCACGACTGACAAAGCGTGTTGAGCCAAAGACTGTAATGGTATGGTCGATCCCATGTTCATTAAGCAAAATTTCTGGTTTTAGAAGCTCTAATTCAAAGCGAATTCCAATCGTTTCTCTGCGCGCCAAAAAAGCTTCGTCATCAAATGCAAACTTATAAGACTCGTCAGAAGTCTCTTCAGAAATATGATGTGGCTCAGGATTTAGAAAATCTGTAATAGTCTGAGTATTCTTTGCGGGAAGCTTTGGACTCATATTCTTGCCTTTGATATCGGTGTCATACCATCTTACCCCTTACGTTTTGCAGCTACTAAACTCTATGACTCTCTCTAAAGCTTAGTATTAATACCTAATAAGCCTTATCAAAAGGTGCCTAGGGCTGCTTAGGACTTACCCCGATTCCAACAAAGGTTAAAATTATTCCGATTTCAACCAAACTGAAGGAAAAGCAATGAGCAACCGTTCAATCATCATCATGGTACTGGTATTAGTTGGTGCCACCGCCTATTTACTCCTGAAAAGCGATGGCAATATTGATATGGGCGGTGAAAAGCATGGGGCTGAAGCTACTCATGTTGAAGAAGCTAAAAAAGATGCTCCTGCAACAGCTCCAGCTGCACCAGCTGCTGTAACAGATGCCAAGAAATAATTTTCTTTCGGTAAATGCAACCGCGGTCCGCCGCGGTTTTTTTATCCCTTAATGAATATGAAATTCTTACTCTATCTTGCCCTCTTCTGCTTTTCACAACTGACCTTTAGCCAGCCATCCCAAACTATGAAATCGCTTGACCCTAATACCCTCAAATCATTTGCGCCAAGTGGAACTTTGCGTGTTGGAATTAACTTAGGAAACCCAGTACTAGCAAGCGAAGATACTGCCACTAAAAAACTCAGTGGCATTAGCGTTGATATCGCTCATGAAATTGGTAAGCGCATCAAACTACCGGTGCAACTCATTCCATTTAAAAGTGCTGGTGCAACAGTTGAAGGCATTAAAAATGGTGATATTGATCTGATCTTTGTGGCAATTGATCCTGTGCGTGGTGCTGATATCAGCTATACCCCGGCCTATATTCAAATTGAAGGTGCTTATATGGTCAAAGCCAACTCACCTTTAAAGAGCAATGAGGAGGTAGATTTTCTGGGTAATGAAATCGTAGTTGGTAAAGGTAGCGCTTACGATCTTTATCTCACAAGAGAGATCAAGAATGCCACTCTACTAAGAGCAGCTAACTCACAATCAGTAGTTGACGACTTCATGTCTGGTAAAGGCAATGTTGCGGCCGGCGTAAAGCAGCAATTAGAAAGTGATGCTAAGCGCTATGAAGGCTTGCGTATGCTACCAGGACGCTTCATGGTCATTAATCAAGCTATTGGCATTCCCAAGTCAAGATCTGATTTTGAAAGAACTACCGCTTACCTAAGTGAAGTCATTACCGAGCTCAAGCAATCTGGCTTTGTAGCTAACTCTATGCAACGTCATCATATTCAAGGTGCGAAAGTGGCTGAGTAAGCTGTTATAAAGCGCTATGCAACCAGCAAGTACATTACAACAACAGCGCCGCTATCTCTACGGCATCTTCATGGCTGGGGTTGGCTCAATGCTATTTTCTGGCAAAGCCGTTCTCATCAAACTGGCATTTGGCTATGGTGCTGATGCAGAAACACTGTTGGCCTTACGCATGCTCATGGCGCTTCCAATGTTTTGGGGAATCTATTGGTGGGAATCCCGTAGAAAGGCAATGAACCCACTGACTTGGCTTGATCGATTGAAGTTATTTTTCTTGGGTTTCTTAGGTTATTTTTTATCAAGCTATTTAGATTTTCTAGGATTGCAATATATCTCTGTTGGGCTTGAGCGCATTGTGCTCTATCTCACCCCAACAATCGTGCTCCTGATTTCCTATTTTGTTTTGCATAAAGCCATTTCGCGCTTGCAGTGGTACGCCCTAATAGTTGGTTATCTAGGTGTCTTCATTGTTTTCATTCAGGATGCTAGCTCCACCGGAATCAGTGCGTGGCTCGGCATGCTCTTGGTGTTTGGCAGTGCCTGCTCTTATGCAATCTATATGATTGGTTCAGGCGAAATGGTTCAACGCATTGGCAGCGTGCGACTAGTGGTCTATGCAAGTACCGCTTCTGCTCTCCTTAGCCTAATACAGTCATCTTTTTATAATCCAAGCGCTATCTTCGAGCAAACCCAAGCGATTTATTGGCTAAGCCTTTTAAATGCAGGCTTATGTACTGTCATTCCAATGTTGCTCATCATGATTGCTATTAACCGTATTGGTTCACCGCTGGTAGCTCAAGCTGGAATCTTGGGGCCTGTGTCTACTATCTTTTTGGGTTATTTTATTTTATCTGAACCAATTACCTGGGTTCAAATCAGCGGAATGGGTTTAGTTATTGCTGCCATGTGGTTATTGGTGCGCAATCAAGATGCTAGAAAAAAGTCACCTAACTCCAGTGAGTCAGATGACTTTAATAAAACAGAGTCCCTCAATTAACGCAGGGGCATCATTACTGAGTGGCTGCGTCTGCAGCAGGCTTAGCTTTCTTCTTAGATTTCTTTTTCGCTTTTTTCTCAGCTTTCTTTTCTTTCTTCGCCGCTTTCTTGGCTTTCTTCTCAGCAGCTTTATCTGTTGGAGTTGCTGCTGGAGCTGCTGCTGGTGCTGGAGCAGCCGCTGGTGGGGTTGCAGGCGCTGGATCAGCAGCCATTACTGAAACTGGAGTAATACCAATGGTTGCAGAAATAAGCGCGGCGAGACTAAGGCGAGCGAGACGAGAAATCATGGAATTCTCCAAGATGGTTTGTAGGTGATTTAATAATACTAACAAACTTGCCATTAATACATCATTTTTAATGAGCGCCACCCTATTTAAACTAGCATCCCAGAAGGCTAGGCTGGGTCCCTAAAAAGATAAAGGCCATCATGAGATGGCCTTTATTTCCTCTAGGATAAAGATTACGCAGGCACCACTTCTGCCTCAGTGATTTTTTCTAAAGCACTAGCCAACAGACCAACAGTGCGGTCAATATGGGCTAGTTTCTCTAGACCGAATAAACCAATGCGGAAGGTGCGGAAGTCAGGTCTTTCATCGCACTGCAAAGGAACGCCCGCAGCAGTTTGCAAGCCAAGTGCAATGAACTTCTTACCAGATTGAATATCAGGATCTTTGGTATAGCTCACCACTACGCAAGGAGCCTGAAAACCTTTTGCAGATACAGAGTGATAGCCTTTTGAAATCAATAAGTCGCGGATCTTTGTACCTAACTCTATTTGCTTTGCCTTGAGCGCTGCAAAACCCAGTGATTGAGTTTCTTTCATCACATTGCGCAAGATTTTGAGCGCATCTGTAGGCATCGTTGTGTGATAAACATGTCCACCCTTTTCGTAAGCCTCCATGATCTGTAACCATTTCTTCAGATCTATAGAGAAGCTCGTACTTTGGGTTGTATCAATTTTCTCGCGGGCCCTATCGCTAAGGGCGATCAATGCGCAGCATGGAGAGCTGCTCCAGCCCTTTTGCGGTGCGGTGATCACCACATCTACATTGCAGGCTTTCATATCAACCCACATTGCGCCTGAGGCGATGCAATCTAATACAAATAAACCATTTACGGAGCGCACAGCTTCACCAACTGCTTTGAGATAGTCATCCGGCAGAATGATGCCTGCTGAGGTTTCAACGTGAGGTGCGAAGACGACTGCAGGTTTTTCTTTTTTAATGAAGGCCACCACTTCTTCAATTGGAGCTGGCGCAAATACGCCCTGAGTAGTTGGCTCCAGCTGACGACCTTTGATAACGGTAACGTCATTCGTAATATTGGCAAGATCAAAAATTTGTGTCCAGCGATAGCTAAACCAACCATTGCGCAACACTAAACATTTTTGATTATTGGCAAACTGACGTGCCACAGCTTCCATGCCAAAAGTACCGCTTCCAGGAACGATTACTGCAGAGCTAGCGTTGTAAGCGTCCTTTAAAACGCTAGAAATATCAACCATCACGCGCTTGAACTCTTCAGACATGTGATTTAAGGAGCGGTCGGTATAAACAACCGAGAACTCTAATAAACCGTCTGGATCAACATTGGGCAGCAAACCTGGCATGGCATTTTCCTAAGAATTTCTGTGGATAGACCTAGATGATACTGATTTGGCAGTTTACTGCACCGCAACCTTATTTTCTTTCATCAATTTTGCCCATTTTGACTGATCTAAGCGCAAAAATGCAGCAAATTCATCGGCTGTACCGTTGGCAGGGTCAATTCCTCGCTCCAACATCGCCTTGCGCACCCGATCCTGGCCCATCACAAACATTACAGTCTGGTTGATTTTTTGGATCACCATTTTGGGTGTATTGGCAGGTGCAAACAAACCAAACCAACCTACCGCGCTGTAGCCGGGTAAACCTGATTCAGATACGGTTGACATATTTGGCAAAGACTCTGAACGCTTCGCTCCTGTCTGTGCTATAGCAATTAATTTCCCAGTTTCAATTTGTGGCATTACTGTTTGGGCTGGCGCAAACATTAAATCAATATGTCCTGCTAATAAATCCGTTAAAGCCTGTCCAGTGCCTTTATATGGAACATGCAGCAAAGAAACATTTGCCATAGATGCAAATAGCTCCCCTGCTAAATGAGATGCTGAACCAGGCCCTGAGGAACCATATCTCATCTTGCCAGGATTTGCTTTTGCGAAGGCAATCAGAGCTTTGATAGAAGTGATATTCAAAGCAGGATTCACGGTGACTATATAAGGAGATGCGGAGACTAAGGCAACCGGAGAAAACTGCGCAATATTTTTTTCTGTTACAGCAGCAGTCGAACCCATGAGCAAGGTATAGCCGTCTGCAGGAGACTGAGCTACTTGCTCTGCGCCGATGAACCCACTTGCACCTGGACGATTTTCAATGATGATGGATTGCTTCCATAACTCACTCATGGTTGGCGCAATCAAACGAATGAGAGTATCTGCACCTCCCCCTGGCGGAAATGGCACGATCACTTTAATAGGTTTACTCGGATAAATATCCGTAGCACTGGCCATCGTTGGCATAAGACTAATCGAGCAAACTGCTACCAAGACCCACCACATAATATGTTTCATTGGCATTATTCAATAATAGTAGTGCGCAAAGTAGAAATACCATCGATTGCGCATTCCACAACATCGCCTGGTTTCAGGTAGAGATCTTCTGCGTTCTCTTTGCCAACAGCAACACCGCCAGGCGCTCCTGTAGAAAACATATCCCCAGCTTCAATGGGAATGAATCGTGAAAAGTGCTCCAAAATATCTGAGATCTTCCAAATTTGATCTACTGTATTGACGCGCATACGTTCTTGCCCATTTACCGAACAAGTCATCCACAGATTATAGACATCTGGTATCTCATCGATAGTCACAATCTCAGGTCCTAGCGGGCCAAAGCCCGGAATATTCTTACCCGTCCAAAAACGAGATCCTGATGCAACTTCACGCAATTGCAAATCACGACAAGTCAAATCATTCAAGATCGTGACACCAGCAACATAATCCATTGCCTCTGCCTTCTTTGCTCCTAAAGCTCTTTTACCAATTACAAATACCAACTCAGGCTCGTAATCTAAGCGTGTGATTCCTTTTGGGCGCACTACTTTAGCCTCATGCCCCGATAAACAAGAATTGAGCTTAATGAAGGAGGTAGGTTCTTGAGGAATCTCTTTAATCAAGTTAGTGCGCTTAAGCTCCTCAAGGTGTGTACGGTAGTTTTTACCGACACATAGAAACTTTTCAGCATTAGTAATAGGCGGAAGATAAGTAATAGACTTTGAATCCAATAACAATGTAGCGTAATCTTCGGCGGATCGAACCCAAGACTTTGCTTGGTCCATCACCTTGCTCCCTACCCGTAGAAAAGATTTCATATCAAGGGGAAAATCTAAAATACCAAGCTTCTTAGTAACATCAATAAAGGGTAGGATTTGATCGCCAGCAGGATTAGGTATACGAGCACCGATTTCCGGATGTTTGGAGCCTGCGCGAGTGAAGGTGATAAGTCTCATAATATATTCTTCTGGTTTCTTCTTTTATGAACTACTGGATTGCTGTAATTGATTAATCAGCACCAAACTGCGCATGATTCTTCTGCCGCTTTTCGATAGAATTTTTTAATAAAGCAGCCACTCTATAAATGCCATGGGCAAATTTGCCATAAGGCATAGTTAAGAAAAAGCCCATTACGAAACCCAAATGAACTGAGAGCAGAGCAGCCATGGCGGCAGAATCTCGGTAAGCTAGTAAGAACAGGCCTGATACACTAATCAAAAATAAGAGCACGATAAACGCCCTATCCATCGGCTTTTGACTGGCATCTCCGTGTGCAGAGTTTCTTTGCAAATTTAAATACAGTAAACCTGCGGGGCCAATTAGTAAGCCGATGCCACCAAGCGTTCCTAAAATGACGGGTAGGCTAGTAAGGGCGTAGGGCGCATACCAAGCAAAGAAGTAGTGATAAATCGTGGCGACGCTAGTGGCAGCAAAGCAAAGCATGAAGCCATAAAAGGTGAAATGGTGAAAACGTTTTCTCCAAAGAGAAAAAGCATCATCTTCATTATTACAACCATCACCATGCCCACCTCCAAGATATTTCAGAGTCAAAGCATCATGAGCTGCCTCTGCCGCAGCGCTAGTGGAAATTACTCCAGCAGAAATACCCTTCCAAAAGTCGATAATCCCAATTGTCATCGCTAGTAATGAAAAACCGAACACTGCACCAAACATCACTGCCATTGTGTTGTGGGAAAAAATTGCATAAAAATTACCCTCAAGCGGCCCTGAGAATAAAGCGCCATTTAACAGGGCGCTCAATATCAAGAAAAAGGTGATTGCTAGCGATACTGCTATTGAGACGCTAATGCCATTACTTTTATATAAAGCACCAAACGACTTAGGCCACGCATAAGTGATGTAAGTTTCTTTACGAACTTGGGCCATGACGCGTGGGATATTCACACCGAACTCATGTGGCGGCGCATATTGGCAAGCATGCAGACAGGCGCCGCAGTTATGGCATAAGTTAGCTAAATAATTCACCACACTTGGCGTGAACTCAATCCGACGGGTCATCGCCGGAAACACTGCACAAAATCCTTCGCAATAGCGACAAGCGTTACAGATCTGCAGCATACGATCAGCCTCAGACTGTGGTGTCCCCATAGCGAGATCTCCAGCCTCTTTAATCAGCGATCCAAGCTCATGCATACGCAGTCTCCAAAACTGGATGCTTTGATCCTTGCGCAACCTGAGCTGCTTGTGTTCCTGCTATGCGGCCAAAGACAGTACCGATAGCCATCCCAATGCCAGCAGCGTAGCCCTTACCCAATACGTTACCAGCCATCATTTCGCCGGCAACAAATAAATTGGGGCTCGCTTGGCCACTAAAGCGAACAGCCGCAGTCTCATCAGTCTTAAGTCCCAAGTAAGTAAATGTCACACCCGGACGAACCGTATAGCCATAGAAGGGGCCTGTGTCGATCGGTAAGGCCCAATGTGTTTTGGCTGGATCTATTCCCTGCGTATAACAATCATCCAAGATGGTGTGATCAAAAGTGCCTACGCGGCAGGCGGCGTTATAAGACTTGATGGTTTCTTGTAGTGCCTTTGGATCTAAGCCTAGCTTGATAGCTAGCTCATCTAAAGTATCTGCTTTTTCACCAGGAAAGACTGGCGGCATAAAGCGGCCCAATACTTTTGAATCAATAATAGAGTAGGCAATCTGGCCAGGTTGTTGGGCTACCAAGCGACCCCAAAATGCATACCGCTTAGGCCAGAAATCTTCGCCTTCATCAGAGAAGCGCTGGGCATTTTTATTTACTACAATGCCAAATGAAACCGCATCGATGCGAGTGCAGATGCCGCCATCATATAAAGGCGCCCGCGCATCTACAGCGACCATATGTGCTTGAGTTGGATCACTTACCGAGTCAGCCCCTAAGGCAATCAGTTGCTTTAGTAAAACACCTTTGTTGTATCTAGTGCCGCGAATGAGGAAATTATCTGCTGGGGATTCACCGTAT
Source organism: uncultured beta proteobacterium (assembly GCA_903909925.1). Classification (GTDB taxonomy): domain Bacteria; phylum Pseudomonadota; class Gammaproteobacteria; order Burkholderiales; family Burkholderiaceae; genus Polynucleobacter. The sequence continues at coordinate 21,166 of CAIVXR010000168.1, forward strand.
TGATTCACACCCCACGCCTCTTTGAGCCATTCACGATTAGACTCAAAACCACCTGCAGCCAAGACACAGGTTTTTGCTTCAATGCGCTCATCGCCAACATAGGCAGCGATAAATTTTCCATCCTTGATTTCAACTGAGGAGACTGGAGTTTCATATCGAATTTGAATACCCAACTTTTCTGCACTGCGATAGTAGGCATTGACTAAAGCTTTACCGCCGCCCATAAAAAAAGCATTGGTACGAGAGAGATTTAAGGTGCCTGATAAAGGGGCCTGAAAACGCACACCATGATGACGCATCCAATCTCTACATTGTGAGGAGGCGCGAATAACCAATCTTGCTAAAGACTCATCAGTGATCCCGCTAGTGACTTTTAAAACATCTTGCCAATACTCTTCTTCAGAGTAGGCTTCAAGCATGACATCTTGAGGCTCATCATGCATTGCGCGGATATTACGAGTATGCGAAGAATTTCCACCGCGCCAATCTTTAGGAGCGGCCTCTAGGAGTAAAACGCTTGCGCCCGCCTCCCGAGCCATCAAAGCAGCGCATAAAGCAGCATTACCACCACCAATCACCAATACATCAAACATGGCTCAGACTTTGATAGAAAAGAAAATACTTTACTGTTTTTTCAGGTTTTTTACCAAGGCACAGATCAAGCCTTGCTTGAACGGCCTAGGGTTGATGAAACCCAGATGCCGGCCACAATTAAGGCAAATGCCACTCCGTGAAATAACTGGGGAGGTTCACCTAGGATTGCAGCAGAAAATATTGCCGTAAACAATGGAATGAAATTGGCAAAGAATGCCGCAACGGTAGGCCCTGCCCCATTCACGCCCAAACCCCAACAACGATAAGAAATTAATGAAGGGCCGATGGCAACAAACAGAATTAAGGAAGCAGTCCAAAGGTTAAGATCTAAATACGCATGACCAGCGACAATCTCAAAACCATCAAAAAATGTGGTCCACAATAAACCCGCAAATATCTGTGCCATTAAAAATTGCGCCCAAGGCCACTCACGCTCGTTGCTTGAACCAGGCCTAGTTAACATCCAACTGTACGCAGCCCATGTGATGGTAGCGATCATAATGAAAAGGTCACCAATTACCACTTGCATTGAGAGCAGGGTCGATAAGTCCCCTCTGGTTAATACAATCGCAACACCAATCAGCGAAACGACTGCCCCAACTGCTTGTAACAAGCGGGGTTTAGTTTGATAAAAAACAGCGCCAATGAATAACATCCAAATAGGCATGCTTGCGCCAATTAAAGTGACATTGATAGCGGTTGATGTCTCTAAGGCGAGATATAGGAGAGCGTTGTAGCTACCCACACCAAATAAACCTAAAAGTAGAAAACGCTTCTTGTTCTGCCATAAAGTGCTGCCTGGTGCAAAAACTCGCCAGCCCAAGGGAAGCAGTAGCAATGCTGCAAGGCCCCAGCGCACTGTGCTTAAGGTGATTGGTGAAACAGCACCACTAGCAACTAAAACACGGCCTGTAATCGCATTACCAGCCCATAAGGCTGTAGCTATTACTAAATACGAGATCGTTGCGAGGTTTAGTTGGGGCATTTAAAAGAATTAAAAATAGACAGTCATTCAGGGGTCCCAAGAGGGGTACTCTAGCATTGTAGAAACAAATCTCAGGTATTGCTAAGATAGAGCTTAATTAGATCAATGCCTCATATAAAAGGCATTCAACAGAAGGATACATAGTGGCAATCATTACGAATATCGAAGACCTAAGGGTGCTTCACAAAAAACGCACCCCTAAGATGTTTTATGACTATGCCGATTCAGGATCTTGGACCGAATCTACTTACCGCGCTAATGAATCTGAATTTCAGAAAATAAAACTACGTCAACGGGTGGCTGTTGACATGAGCAATCGCACTACGAAAACGACAATGGTAGGCCAAGAGGTCAAGATGCCTGTAGCACTTGCCCCCACTGGACTCACAGGCATGCAGTATGCTGATGGAGAAATTCTGGCCGCAAAAGCAGCTGAAAAATTTGGCGTACCTTTTTGCTTATCTACGATGAGTATCTGCTCCATAGAAGATGTAGCAGAACATACTAACAAGCCATTCTGGTTTCAGCTCTATGTCATGAAAGATCGCGGCTTTATCGAGCGCCTCATTGAACGCGCTAAAGCTGCCAAGTGTTCGGCACTGGTTCTCACATTAGATTTACAGATTTTAGGGCAACGCCATAAGGATCTCAAGAACGGTCTTAGTGCTCCGCCTAAGCTGACGATCGCCAATATGATCAATATGGCAAGTAAGCCACGCTGGTGTCTTGGGATGGCAATGACGCCTCGTCGAACTTTCCGCAATATTGTTGGGCACGCAACAGGGGTTGGCAATATGTCTTCCCTCTCCTCTTGGACTGCCGAGCAATTTGATCCAGGGTTGAGCTGGAATGATGTGGAATGGATCAAAAAGCTCTGGGGTGGGAAGCTCATCATCAAGGGAATTTTGGATGAAGAAGATGCTCGCCTTGCTACAAATACCGGTGCTGATGCCTTAATTGTTTCAAATCATGGCGGTCGACAATTAGATGGCGCTATCTCTAGCATTGAAGCGCTGCCAGGAATTGTGGCGGCAGTTGGAAAAGATATTGAAGTTTGGATGGATGGTGGCATTCGCTCTGGGCAAGATGTTTTAAAGGCTTGGGCCCTAGGTGCGCGCGGCACGATGATTGGTAGGCCATTTCTGTATGGCTTAGGCGCTATGGGTGAGGCAGGCGTTACCAAATGCTTAGAGATTATTCAAAATGAATTGGATATCACTATGGCATTTACTGGACATCGTGATATTCAGAATGTGACTAAAGATATTTTGTATCCAGGAACTTTTTAAATTACACAGATCCTCAACTACCCTCTCCTTGTTTTTGGAATTTCATTCCTAGTATTTGCTTTGGCTGTTTGGTTTGGAAATGCCATATTAAGCCGCTATCGAACTAAAGATACCGAGACCTCAGAGGATCTTGGAATTATTCAAACGGCGACACTTACCCTACTTGCCTTAATTATTGGCTTTACTTTTTCTATGGCGATTGATCGGCATGATCAACGTGAGCTACTTGAGGAAAGCGAGGCTAACGCTATTGGTACAGAGTACTTAAGAGCTGACTTGCTACCTCCTAAATTAGCTACCAGCACCCAAGATTTACTCAAACAATATCTTGATCAGCGCATCCTGTTCTACTCGAGACACAGTCAAGATAAAGCACAAGAAATCCAACAGAAAACAGATGCAATACAGCAGAAACTCTGGAATGACATGTTGCTAATTGCACGGGCTAATCAAAGTCCTACTATTACACTAGTCGTATCAGGTATGAATGATGTGTTTAATTCTCAGGGTTACGTACAAGCCGCTTGGTGGAATCGCATCCCTAATACTGCGTGGGCCCTGATGACGGCAATCGCTATCTGCGCAAATATATTGGTGGGATTTGGAGCGCGAAACTTTAAGAAGAACGTTGCCCTGTTCATGATCTTCCCTTTTGTGATCGCTGTCTCATTTTTCTTGATTGCTGATATTGATAGCCCAAAAGGTGGCGTCATTCGGATTGAGGCACGAAACTTGATTACACTGAAGAATGCATTAAATCCACAGAAGATTCAAAGCTCTTCCCAAGGCACTAATTAGCATCACCCTAAAGGCGGTACATATGAAACGTGTTGTTGATGTATTTAAGAACCATGGCCGTGAGCTTGTTTGGACTTACGTAATACACCTTCAGAATAGCGATGAATTTCATCCTGGCCAACTTGACTTTGAAACTGAGGCACTCAGGCTCTCCCAACTTGACAAAAGGGGTTTGGTGAACGAATTGAGTGCAAAAGTCAGGCTAAATTAGGAGAATTATCCCTACATTCGCTATTGTTAATGAGATTCATTATTATTTAAATGAATTTTTTAATTAACAACTTCTCGATATGTCCGCGACTCGTTATCACCCCGTTTCTATCTTTCTTCACTGGTTTGTACTCCTGCTGATCATTGCAGCCTTGATTACCATAGAGTTAAAAGGACAATTTCCTAAGGGTAGCGAAGCGCGCGACCTTTGCAAAAGTATTCATGGGGTCTTTGGGCAGCTCATCTTTCTAGCCATGGCACTTCGTCTCATACTCCGCTTTACCTATGGCGTTCCTAAGCCAACGAACCCCAAAAAAGTATTTATCTCTTTAGCTCAGACAATGCATTGGCTAATGTATGCCCTACTACTGATCTCGCCTATCTTTGGCATTCTATATTTTCAGTATGGTGGCAAGGAAATCAATTTCTTTGGTCTAGTATGGCCTCAGCTAGTTACCCCTAATCCAGAAATGAAAAAGTTTGTTGAAGAGATTCATGAGTTTTTAGGAAATACTCTCTACTTTTTAATCGGCGCCCATGCTTTAGCGGCTTTATGGCAACATTACATTATGAAGGACGATACCCTTCGTCGCATGCTCAATAAAGTTAAAGCACAAGCTTAGGAATTAGTGAAAGATGAAGCCTTTGTCTAAAAAAGCGAAGATGGCTGTTGGTTGGACAGCATTAATGACTGTTGTTGGTACTGCTATGTTACATCAGTGGCAATTTTTTGTCATGGGTTGTGCCTCCATCGCCTTACTACTGGTTGCCAATCACTACGATCTCTTAAAAGATCCTGAAGACAAAAAATAAACCCCACTTCTAAAGGTGGGGTTTATTTACGTAGTCTTGATTACTTTAAAGCGAAGGGTAATCGGTATAGCCAACCTCTTGGCCGCCATAGAAAGTAGCACGGTTATATGGATTTAACGGCGCATTCTTTTGAAAGCGCTCTGCTAGATCTGGATTAGAAATATAGATTCGACCGTAAGCAACTGCATCAGCTAAGCCATCTTCTAAAACTTTCTCACCTAGTGCTTGATCATAGCCGCCTGCAGTCATGAATTTACCCTGATAGGCTGCACGGAAAAGTGCAGATGTTATAGGCGCTTCTTCGTTGACCTGATCGCCACCACCAGCACTGGTTGCACGCGGCTCAATCATATGGAGGTAAGCTAACTTATAGCTATTGAGCTTATTAATTGCTGCAGTAAATAGTGCAATCGGATCACTATCGCCAATATCATTAAAGGTGCCATAAGGAGAAAGGCGAACACCTACACGATCGCTGGAGAACACCTTCGTAACAGCCTCAATCACCTCACCTAGCAGGCGCAAGCGATTTTCAATGGAGCCGCCATACTGATCAGTGCGATGGTTGGTCTTATCTTGCAGGAACTGATCTAGCAAGTAGCCATTAGCTGAGTGAATTTCAATGCCATCAAAGCCAGCTGCTTTGGCATTTTGCGCTGCAAGCTCATACTCTTTTAATAGGCGAGCAATATCAGTAAGACTCATGGCTTTAGGAGTCTCATAATTGTGTAGCTTCCAATCGGCACCGTAAGTCTGTCCGGCTGCTGCAATTGCTGAAGGCGCTTCTGGGACGCCCTGCTCTGGATGTAAAGAAGAATGGGAAATGCGGCCTACGTGCCATAACTGTGAAACAATCAATCCGCCCTTTGCATGAACTGCTTCCACGATCTCTTTCCAGGCAGCAGTTTGTGCTGGTGAATAAATGCCGGGTGTTGCTGGATACCCCATACCCAATGGAGAAATTTGGGTTGCCTCAGTAATGATCAAACCAGCACTTGCACGTTGTGCGTAATAAGTCTTTGCCAAAGGGTTCGGTACATCACCAGCAACTGCACGCATTCTCGTTAATGGCGCCATCACAAGGCGGTTCTTTAATTGAAGCGAACCCAGACTAATTGGGGTGAACATGATTTCTTTACCGGACATCTGAAGCCTTTATATATAAATGTTGAGATCGACCACTGTAACAAGAATCAGTGAATTTTGCCGAATATTGCAAAATTAGACGTCCCAAGAAAAAAAGTGAGATTAAATTTAAAATGAGAGTCTGATATTTAGGAGAAAAAATGAAAACTTGGCAATGTATCGTATGCGGCTTCATTTACGATGAGGCAAAGGGCTTGCCAGAAGATGGTATTGCACCCGGGACCTTATGGGCAGACGTTCCCGAGAATTGGGAATGCCCAGATTGTGGTGTAGCAAAATCTGACTTTGAAATGGTTCCGGTTTAAGCTAAGCGCTTCTTCTCTTTTTGCTTTATTGATCTGTTAGTTTGAATTAGGAGTTTAGCTTTGACTGAAAATATGCCCGCTTCATCCACTATTGTCATCATTGGCAGTGGCTTGGCTGGATACACTCTCATTCGTGAAATTCGCAAATTAGACAAAGCTATACCCATCACCTTAATTACTCGTGAGCCTGGCTATTTTTACTCTAAACCGATGCTCTCTACCGCTCTGGCAAGTAAAAAAGAAGCTAGTCAACTCATTACTACGGCATCCGAAGGTATGGCATCGCAGCTGGGTATTGATATCCTCGCCGAGACTGATGTCAGCGCAATTGATGCGACTGTACAAATGCTGCAAACGAGTACCGGCCAAATCTCTTATGGAAAGCTAGTCTTAGCGCTAGGCTCAGATCAAATCCGAATACCTTTAGAGGGCAACGCTGCCAGTGAAGTTCTCACGGTGAATGATTTAGAAGATTATGAAAAATTTCGTCAGGCTATTGTTGGCAAAAAGAAAGTAGCAATTCTTGGTGCAGGTTTAATTGGCTGTGAGTTTGCAAATGATTTAGTGTTAGGCGGATTTGAGGTTGATGTGATAGACCTTGCCCCACAAGTGCTTGGTCGCTTATTGCCCGAACCTGCAGCTAAAGCACTCCAAAATAAACTCAGTGAAGCTGGTGTTCGTTGGCACTTCTCCACGACCGTCAAAACAGTCAATCGCAACGGCAATGCTCTAGAAATTAGCCTAGCGAATGGCGCTTCAATTTCTTGTGATGTCACTCTCTCTGCAGTTGGTTTAAAGCCTAGAATAGATTTAGCTAAAGCGGCAGGAATCAAGACTGGAGTGGGTATTTTGGTAAATCGCCACTTAGAAACCAGCTCGAGTAACGTTTACTCACTGGGTGATTGTGCAGAGGTTGATGGTCTGATCCTCCCTTATGTCATGCCGATAATGCAAGCTGCACGAGCATTAGCGCCTACACTGCTTGGACAAGTTACGGCACTTAGCTACCCAGCGATGCCTGTCATGGTCAAAACTCCTGCGTTACCAACTATCGTTTCGCCGCCCGCCAAAGATGCTGATGGCCAATGGAAAACAACGACGGTTGAAGGTGGTATTGAAGCTCGCTTTGAAGCCACTGATGGCAAGCTACTGGGATTTGCATTGATGGGAAGCGCTACTACACAGCGGGCAACTTTAACTAAGGAGTTACCAGCACTGCTCCAGTGATCTGTGCTTCATAGTATTTGATGTTGATGAAATAAAAAGGCCCGCAATGCGGGCCTTTTCTTTAATGCTGAAGGGGTGATTAAGAAACGATCACAAACCAAGTCGTATTGTGTGACTGAGCACTCATTAAGAACAGCATTGGTACTGAGAGAACTGTATTGATGCGGGAAGTCAACATTGCAACGCGTGCTGACTTTGCTTTTACATCTGGCTCAACAGCAACGATACCCAGAGCGCGCTTTTGATTTGGCCAAATAATGAACCAGACGTTAAATGCCATTACTAAAGCAATCCACATACCTAAACCGATTGCGCGAAATGGTGCTTGTAGTGTGAAAGCTTGATGTGCATAGCCATTTAAAATGGACACGATTAAACCAGTCAGCACAGTAAAGAGTGCTGCCCAGCGGAACCAAAATAATGCTGTTGGGGCAATCACTTTGCCAATGGCTGGCTTTTGTTCATCAGGAATTTTTGGCATCGAAGGAATTTGCACAAAATTGAAGTACCAGAGCAAACCGATCCACATCACACCACACATCACATGCAACCAACGGAATACAAAAGGCAATTCAGCGGAGCTAAAGTTACCCCCCAAAGTGAAGATAATGAGGATGAGAAGTACAAAACCAGCTAAAACAGTACGTCCTAGTGAGGTCAGAATTGATGCCATGAAAGGATCTCCTATGAGTAATAATGGGTGTAACTATAAACGATTATTGCAATTTTGCTTGATCCTGCAAAAATATATAAATCTTACTTAAAATAGCTACTTAGCTCATTTAGGGGCGCAAAATCCAACTTTATATATGACCAGCACCATATCCCCTCAAGTTCCAAAAAGACTCTATATACAAGAGGTAGTAACCCGGGATGGCTTTCAGGCAGAAAGTGCATTTGTACCTACTGAGCAAAAAATCTCTCTACTTAATCGCTTAAGTCGTGCTGGCTATGCCAAGATTGAGGTGACCTCCTTCACTAGCCCTAAAGCTATCCCCATGCTGGCTGATGCAGAAGCAGTAATGCAAGGGATTGA
>CAIVXR010000169.1 GCA_903909925.1 uncultured beta proteobacterium
AAATTGAGGCTGCAATTGGTCAAAAACTAGAAGTACAAGTTTTGCGTGATTGCCCTCAATCTCTCAATAGCGACGAAAGTCGCTATTTCCATTTCAAGATTAGGCGCTGTAGAGTACGCGAGGTACTTCTTTGCGCAAATAATGTTCCGGTAGTAATGGCGCATAGTGTTATTCCCACCTTCAGCTCTAGCGGTAGCAACCATAGCGTTCTCCGTCTAGGAACAAGGCCTTTAGGTGCTGTGCTGTTTGCAAAAACACGGAAGCACTCTAAAACAAAACCGCCACGAGATATTGCACGCTTAGATAAAAGCAGTTCTTTATGGAAAAGATGCTCTAAGAATTACGCAAGATTAGACTCACCTTTGTGGGCTCGCCGTACCCTCTATCAATTGAAGGGTCGCCCAATACTCGTCAATGAAATTTTCTTACCTGCTTTACTCAAGCTCTCAAAAAAATTAGATCATTAGCCAAGCCAGGCTTGCTTTAATCAAAGCCTCATCACCAGCTTCTGTGGTGAATACCTCACCAAAACCAATTGTCTTTGCTGCATTGGCAATATTTTGATGTGAGCATAAAGCACTGGCACTTTGTAGACCATGTGGAACTTGATCCTTCACTACTTGGCCCAAATAACGTACTGCCTCAGAAGAGGTCAGTAGCCAAAGTGATTTTGAGAAATCCATTGCACGAATCACATGCCATGCTGGGTTATGAAGATCTAAGGGGATGCGAGTATATGTAGAGATCGCCTCTACTGTCGCACCTGCTTTTACTAAGGTATCAGCTAGCCATTCCCGGCCACCCTCTCCTTTAAAGATGATGACTTTCTTAGTCTTCCAATCCCAGCCAAGGGCTTGTAGCTCTTGCCATAAACCCTCTGAGTCCCATTGCTCATTGCTCTTGGGGATTAATACTGGAGTAGGACTATTTTCCTGACCAATGCCATGATTTTGTAGGGCAAGCTTGCTGCTTCCACCCATCACCCCTATGGGAATAATCTTCTTTGAAAATTCTTGCCAGTCACGTTCTAACAAACGCAAGCCACATTCAATTGCATTTGGGCTAACAAAAATAGCAAGATCTGCGTCTTTTAAAGTCGTAGCGATGTGATCTGCTAATTGATCATCTGTTTTGGGTACGATTGTCAGCAAAGGAAGTGAGACTATTTCTGGGAGACTACGCTTGGCCACTCCACTTTGCTCAATGCTACTTGTCAGTATCTCAATTAGCTGACGAGCCTGACCGCTCGGTCTGGTAACGACGATGGTTTTAGTACTCATCGCTACTATGATTTCTATTTAGAAATTTTGGGAATTAAATCTGCTGCACCCTGTGCCAATAAATCTTTTGCGACGGCAAGCCCTAGTGCCTCTGCATCTTCAATCGAATCTACTCTAGCATTGCCGTTGGCAATACAAATCGCTTTACCATCAACGCTTGCGACAAAAGAACGAATTTGCATTTGGCTCTGGTCCCAAACAGCATGGGCTGCTAAGGGTACTTCGCAAGAACCGCCAAGCTGGCGAGATACCATCCGCTCTGCAGAAACAGCAAATAAAGTCGGCAAATCATTTAAGGGAGCAAGCCATTGCTTGATATTAGGGTGCTTACTTAAAGTCTCAATACCTAAGGCGCCTTGACCTGCAGCTGGTGTATACGGGTCGTAAGGAAGATATGCCCGAATACGGCTTTCTAGGCCTAGACGTTTTAATCCTGCTGCAGCCAAAATAATCGCTTGATATTCACCACGATCTAACTTACCCATACGAGTATCTAAATTACCGCGCAGTGGATGAATTTCTAGATGCGGGAGTTTTGCACGCAGCACTGACTCGCGACGTAAGCTCGAAGTTCCCACAATCGCCCCTTTGGGTAAATCTTCAAGACTGGCATAGTCATTCGAAACAAATGCGTCACGGGCATCTTCTCTAGCCATGACACACGTTAGATCAAATCCCTCTGGCATCACCATCGGAACATCTTTGAGGGAGTGCACTGCTAAATCAGCGCGACCATCCTCAAGAGCAGTTTCGAGCTCTTTCACAAAAAGGCCCTTGCCACCGACTTTGGAGAGGGCCTTATCTAAAATCTGGTCT
>CAIVXR010000170.1 GCA_903909925.1 uncultured beta proteobacterium
GCTTATTCGGCAATTTGAACGGGACTGTCAAGAAATCATGCCTAGCTCCACTCTTGATATTCCATCATATTCAGTAGGTGAGAAAAATATCTGGTGGGTCAGACGTTATGAGCAAGCGAATCAGATCCATTGGGTGATTGTGGGATATGGGATTTCTGCTAACGGACTACGACGCTTGATAAGTCGGCCACTTGCCAATAAAACAGAGATCCTTGGGCTATGGCAAGCTGTACTTCGTGACCCCGATCTTGTCTCGAGCAATATGAAAACTTCGCTTGAGATTCCGGAAATCATTTATCAAGAGGCTAACGCCACCAGTAATGCTCCTGGTCAAGGGTCAATTAGCGCTCAATTAGCAGGATTCAATATGCGTTGGGGAATCAAAAATATTCCGTTTCCAATTAGTCGATCTTGTTTAGCAGGAACGAGTTTATAAGATGCTCCATTCAAAATCCAACCAGCGCTATCACCGAGAAAACGGGTCAGCCACCATCACTGCTCTTATTGTGGTTGGTGTTGCTGCTGCGGTGATTAGTGGCTTGGTCTGGCGCCAACAACTGCAGATTCGAAATATTGAAAATATTCGTGATCGCACCCAGGCCCATTGGCTTCAACATGGAATGATCGACTTTGCCAGACTCGTATTAACTCAAGATATGCGCACCAGTCAATCCGACCATTTAGGAGAGGCATGGGCTCTACCCTTGAACGATAGCAAGGTTGCAGACTTTTTAAAAAATGCAGATATTCCCGATGAAATCAAGAGCGTTTCAGTCAATGGCGCAATCACCGATGCTCAAAGCTTGTTTAATCTCAATAATATATCTACCACCAATGGTGTGTTGATTTTCTCGCGGCTATTAACAACCATAGGACTAAACCCCAACCTTGCTCAACAAACGGCTCAATCGCTACAGGAAAGGCAGATCGTCTTTAGTGATGTATATGATCTGATTGGTATACCGGGCTATAACGAATCCATGGTTGAGGTCTTACGTCCCTTCGTCATTGCCCTGCCGACTACCAGCACAATCAATTTCAATACTGCCCCAGCAGAAGTTCTGATGGCGGTTTTTCCTACGCTAACACGATCTACCGCAAATAACCTGGTACAACAGCGTACAAATACACCGGCAAAAGATTTGAATGAAATCAGCACTATTTTGGCTCGCTCAGGCGCAGGCATCAATGTCATCGTGGATGCAAGCCTAATCAATGTCAGCTCTCAGTTCTGGCTTACAAATTCAGAAGTCAAGATTGGTAATGGCGTCTTTATGAATACAAGCCTCATACAACGCTCTTTAACACCCCTACCCTCGGGAAACTACACGCAAGTTATTTGGAATAAAACCAATAGGATGCTATCAGAATGAACTTTTTAATTATTCATTGCCCACACAAGACGTTTTCAGAGACAGTCTTGACTAATGGTGAGCTAGCCTCTCTCAAGGAGAGTTTTGAATGGTGCCTATGTGAAACCAATTCTATTCATGCTCAATATCAATCTAGTGGAATTGGCAGCATTGATTCAATGCCTTACGCAGATGAGGTATTAGTTTTAATGCCCACTCTGGATATACGTCTCATTGAGATTAAAGTACCTTTAGTGAAGTCCAAAAAAC
>CAIVXR010000171.1 GCA_903909925.1 uncultured beta proteobacterium
AGTTAAGGTCCTTGGCTAATCACTAGCAAGTAAATAGGCGAATAATATGCAACTTAATACACTCAAACCCGCAGAGGGCTCCAAGAAAAATCGTCGTCGCGTAGGTCGCGGCATTGGTTCCGGTCTTGGTAAAACTGCTGGCCGTGGTCACAAAGGTCAAAAATCCCGTTCCGGTGGTTTCCACAAGGTTGGATTCGAAGGCGGTCAAATGCCAATGTATCGTCGTTTGCCAAAACGCGGTTTCGTATCTTTGACTCGTCGTCACGTTGGCCAGATCACTTTGAACGACTTAGCAAAAATCAATTTGCCAGAAGTGGACTTGCTGGTTTTGAAAGCACACGGCTTTGCTGGTGAGCAGATCAATGCGGTTAAGGTTGTTAAAACTGGTGAACTCAAGATTGCTGTAACTCTCAAGGGTGTTACAGCTACTGCCGGCGCTAAAGCAGCTATCGAAGCGGCTGGCGGCAAATTAGTTGAGGCGGCTTAACAGGTAATTTTATTTAATATGGCATTAGCACCTACCAATAACGCAGGCACTGCAGCAGCAGGAGGCAAGTTTGGCGAATTACGCCAACGCTTGGTTTTCTTGGTGTTGGCTTTGCTCGTGTTCCGTTTGGGTGCGCATATTCCGGTTCCTGGCATTGATCCGGACCAATTGGCTCAGTTATTCGCAGGTCAAAAAGATGGTATCTTGGGAATGTTTAACTTGTTCTCAGGCGGCGCATTATCACGCTTCACAGTTTTTGCTTTGGGAATCATGCCTTACATCTCTGCATCGATCATCATGCAGTTAATGACTATTGTTGTTCCATCTTTAGAGGCATTAAAAAAAGAGGGCCAAGCTGGTCAACGTAAGATTACTCAGTACACCCGTTATGGCACTGTTCTATTGGCTACTTTCCAGGCTTTAGGAATTTCAGTTGCTTTACAAGCTCAGCCAGGCCTAGTAGTTAATCCAGGTTTAATGTTTGAGCTCAATACCGTAGTGACTTTGGTAACTGGCACGATGTTTCTGATGTGGCTTGGCGAGCAAATTACTGAGCGTGGTCTTGGCAATGGCATTTCTATCATTATTTTTGGTGGCATTGTTTCTGGTTTGCCAAACGCATTAGCTAGCTTGTTGGAGTTAGTTCGCACTGGCTCAATGAATATTATTTCTGCCTTGCTCATCGTTGTGATTTGCGTAGCGGTAACCTATTTCGTAGTATTTGTAGAGCGCGGTCAGCGCCGTATCTTAGTAAATTACGCTAAGCGTCAAGTTGGCAACAAGATCTATGGCGGCCAGTCCTCTTACTTCCCATTGAAGTTAAACATGGCAGGTGTTATTCCTCCCATTTTTGCTTCTTCAATTATTTTGTTCCCTGCAACCATTGCTGGCTGGTTCACATCAGGCGAAACGAATAATATGTTTAGCAGAATTATTAAGGATTTGGCGGCTACTTTGGCTCCAGGTCAGCCTGTGTACACCATTCTGTATGCAGCAGCGATTATCTTCTTCTGTTTCTTCTATACCGCTTTGGTATTTAACAGCCGTGATACTGCTGAGAACCTTAAGAAGAGTGGCGCATTTGTTCCTGGTATTCGTCCCGGCGATCAAACAGCGCGTTATATCGATAAGATCTTAGTGCGCCTGACTTTAGCTGGTGCAATTTACATGGTTTTGGTTTGCTTATTACCAGAATTTTTAGTTTTGAAGTACAACGTACCGTTTTATTTCGGTGGTACTTCGCTGTTGATTATTGTTGTTGTTGCAATGGATTTTATGGCTCAGGTTCAGTCATACGTGATGCAACAGCAGTATGGTTCTTTGATGAAAAAAGCCAACTTTAATATGGGCGCCTAACTGAATGTCTAAAGACGATGTAATTCAGATGGCGGGTGAGATTGTTGAGAATTTGCCGAACGCGATGTTTCGCGTGAAGCTAGAAAACGGACATGTGGTTCTAGGGCACATTTCCGGAAAGATGCGGATGCATTACATCCGTATTTTGCCGGGAGATAAGGTGACGGTGGAGATGACTCCTTACGACCTGACGCGCGCCAGAATCATATTCCGAGCGAAGTAAAGATTAA
>CAIVXR010000172.1 GCA_903909925.1 uncultured beta proteobacterium
AAAGACCCTGCGTACAAGCAACTTTTAAAGCAACATCCTGGCAAGTCCTATGGCGCAAATCTGCCCGATCTTGTTACCGGTGAATTTGTGCGCTCTGAAATTGCTGCTGGTCGCGCAATTATTCCTGCCAACATCAATCACCCTGAATTAGAGCCGATGATTATTGGTCGTAACTTCCGCGTCAAGATTAACGGCAACCTGGGTAATTCTGCCGTCACTTCATCTATTAATGAAGAAGTGGAAAAGATGGTGTGGTCGATTCGTTGGGGCGCAGATACCATCATGGATCTTTCTACTGGTAAGCATATTCATGAAACCCGTGAGTGGATTATTCGTAACTCACCTGTTCCAATTGGTACAGTTCCGATTTACCAAGCTTTAGATAAAACCGGTGGTATTGCTGAAGATCTCACCTGGGAAATGTTCCGCGATACTTTGGTTGAGCAAGCCGAGCAAGGTGTGGATTACTTCACTATTCATGCTGGTGTATTGCTGCGCTACGTGCCACTCACTGCCGATCGCATCACCGGTATTGTGTCTCGTGGTGGTTCGATCATGGCCAAGTGGTGCTTAGCGCACCACAAAGAAAACTTCCTCTACACCCGCTTTGATGAAATCTGCGAGATTATGAAAGCCTATGACGTGTCATTTAGCTTAGGCGATGGCTTGCGTCCGGGTTGTATTGCAGACTCTAATGATGCTGCTCAGTTTGGCGAATTGCATACCTTAGGCGAGCTCACTGCTAAAGCATGGAAACACGATGTACAAGTCATGATTGAAGGTCCTGGTCACGTTCCAATGCAACGCATTGAAGAGAATATGACCGAAGAGCTCAAGCATTGCTTAGAAGCTCCGTTCTATACCCTAGGACCATTGATCACCGATATTGCTCCTGGTTACGATCACATCACTAGCGGTATTGGCGCGGCACAAATCGGTTGGTATGGCACTGCGATGCTGTGCTATGTCACACCAAAAGAGCATTTAGGCTTACCAGATAAGGAAGACGTTCGCGAGGGCATCATCACTTATAAGATTGCTGCCCATGGCGCTGACTTGGCTAAAGGCTTACCAGGCGCCCAAGTGCGGGATAACGCCCTATCTAAGGCCCGTTTTGAATTCCGCTGGGAAGATCAATTCAATCTTGGTTTAGATCCAGAGCGTGCCCGTGAATATCACGATGCCACCTTGCCTGCTGAAGGCGCTAAGATTGCGCACTTCTGTTCTATGTGCGGTCCGAAGTTCTGTTCGATGAAGATCACACAAGAAGTACGTGACTACGCTGCAACATTAGATGCTGATGGCAATCCTAAGGTAAGCAAGGTGATTCCGATTACTGCAGAAGCGTCGACCAACCCTGAAAAAGGGATGGAAGAAATGTCAGCAGAGTTTCGTAAGCGTGGCAGCGAGATTTATCAATAAATCGATCTGCTTTGACGATGAATAGCACTACCTTCTCGCATAGTAAGTACGCGATCGTCGGTGGCGGCCTGATGGGCCGTCTGCTGGCGGTAGCGCTTGCCCAGCGTGGCGCCCAAGTCGATCTCTTTGAAAAAGGTGGCTCGGATGGTCATGGCTCTGCTGCGCGAATCGCAGCTGCCATGTTAGCGCCCCTGGCTGAGTCTGCTATTACAGAAGATTGCGTAGTGCGCATGGGAATTCATAGTCTAGCGCGCTGGAAAGAACTCATTGGTCAACTATCTGCACCGGTTTTTTTCCAACAAAACGGCACATTGATAGTCTGGCATCGTCAAGATTCCAGTGATGCACAAAGGTTTACAGCCCATCTAGAGCGCAACTGCCGTAATAACGCATTACTGCAATTACCGCAAAAGTTAAATACGGAAGCAGTGCGTGATCTAGAGCCAGGCCTTGCCGAGCATTTTACCCAAGGACTATTTTTACCTCATGAAGGTCAGCTTGATAATCGGCAATTATTAGATGCCCTGCTTGTTGAACTTGGCGCTCTGAAGGTTCATTGTCATTGGAATACCGAGGTCCAACCGGATGATCTCCGTAAAGATCAAGCCTATCAGGCAGTGATTGATTGTCGTGGCACCGG
>CAIVXR010000173.1 GCA_903909925.1 uncultured beta proteobacterium
AACTTTACCCGCCCAAGGAAGGCGATATTTAACCAGCTGGGCTAGTCCAATGTTTCGATAAACCGGCCGATCTTTTTTTACGTCCTGCTGTGCATCAACCATGGGTGATCTCTATACGTTTGTGGAGGTTTAATGTATTTTTGTTGTGTTGCAACATATTCTATTGGAAACCTTAATGGTGGTGAGGATTTTTAGTGTTTAAAAGCGTTAAATAGGGGTTTTAACCCATATATTCAGTTCAATTTATTCTCGTAATGCTGCTCAGAAGTGTCGTATATTGCGTGCCGAATTTCTACAGGCTTGTTCCCATAAGTAAAGGCCACCCTCTCAACAGAGAGCAGTGGCGCACCAACTGGCAATTGGAGGTGACCTGCTAAGGCCTCATTGGCAGCTATCGCTTTAATTTTTTCCTCTGCGCGCACCATATGGGTGGCGTATTCACTCTCATAGAGAGCGTATACCGGCCCATGCCAGTTATTAAGAGCATCGAGATCTAGTCCCTTAAAGCGTGCTGCAAGAAGCCAAATCTCTTCAAAAACAATGGGTTTGCCAGCAAAGCTTTGAACACGATCAATATGGATCACCATGTCTCCTGCCTTCAATTTAAGCAAATTGGCTCTATGAGAGTTTGCTTTGGTCTTAGCGCAGACTAGAAACTGGCTGGTCAGGAGAAATTTCTCACCAGAGTCTGGTGCTAAGCGTAAAAAACGGTATTGCCAGTCATCCTCTTGGTGGGTGGCCACAAAAGTACCCTTACCCTGGCGCCTGACTAAGAGGTTTTGGGCTGCCAATTCATCAATCGCCTTGCGCACTGTGCCCTGGCTTACCGCGTAGCGTGCAGCTAACTCCATTTCACTGGGAATGACAGCCCCCGGAAGCCATTCAGCGGCTTGCAGACTAGCCAAAATCATCACCTTGATCTGCTCATACAGAGGGCTAAATGAGGCAACAGGCAAATTTACTTCTGACAAACTGACTCCACTTCGTATCAATTGGATAAAATTTGAGGTAATTCTAGTCTTATATAAGACATCTTTGACAGTGTAAAGCGAAAATCCCTACACTTTTGAATGGATAATAGAAAAGTTTTGATTATTTAACCTTCCCTGGAGTTCTTAGTAAAAATGGCAAAAGCCCCAATGCGCGTCGCTGTAACCGGTGCAGCCGGTCAAATCGGATATTCCCTCTTATTTCGTATCGCCAATGGCGACCTTTTAGGCAAAGATCAGCCCGTAATCCTCCAGTTGCTTGAGATTCCGGATGAGAAAGCTCAAAAAGCCTTAGCTGGCGTGATGATGGAGTTAGAAGACTGTGCATTCCCACTATTAGCTGGTATGTCTGCCCATTCTGATCCAATGACTGCATTTAAAGATATCGATGTAGCCCTCTTGGTTGGTGCACGTCCCCGTGGCCCTGGTATGGAGCGTAAAGATTTGCTATCTGCCAATGCGCAAATTTTCACAGCGCAAGGTAAAGCATTAAATGCCGTGGCCAAAAAGACTGTCAAAGTGCTGGTTGTTGGTAACCCAGCAAATACCAATGCGTACATCGCAATGAAGTCTGCTCCAGATATTCCTGCAAAGAACTTCACAGCCATGTTGCGCCTTGATCACAATCGCGCGCTCTCACAGTTGGCAACTAAATTAAATAAGCCTGTTGCTGATATCGAGAAACTGATTGTTTGGGGTAACCATAGCCCAACCATGTACCCAGACTATCGTTTTGCAACAGTCGATGGCAAGTCTGTAAAAGACTCTATCAATGATCCAGTTTGGAACAAAGATACTTTTATTCCAACCGTTGGTAAGCGTGGTGCAGCCATTATTGATGCTCGCGGACTTTCATCTGCAGCTTCTGCAGCAAATGCGGCAATTGATCACATGCACGATTGGATTTTGGGTACAAATGGTAAATGGGTGACGATGGGAATTGCCTCTAAGGGTGAATACGGCATTCCAGCTGAAGTAATTTATGGTTTCCCAGTCATTTGCGAAAATGGCGAATATAAAATGATTGAAGGTTTAGAGATTGATGAATTCTCGCGTGAGCGCATGAACCATACCCTCAATGAATTGCTTGAAGAACAAGCAGGTGTGAAGCACTTGCTCTCTTAAGGAAAATTAGGCCATGAAAAAAAATCTTCTCACTATCAGCGTCATATTTGCTAGTATTTTTTCCGCTGCGAATGTTAGCGCCGGTGAAGAAGTTTTCACATGGACCTGCAGCGAAAATAAGCAATTCAAAACTACCGGCACTACTGAAAAGATTCGCTTAATTTGGGAATCGAAAACATTCGACTTAGATCGTCAAACTTCATTGCCAGGCAGCTTGCGCTATAAAAACACCAACAGTGGACATGATCTTGTGGTGTTGGGCAATAAGGCAATGTTATTCAATATTAAAGCGGGTGTAAGACTGGCTGATTTCTGCCAGACTGCCGAAATGAGGGCCGGTAAGTTGCCTCACCTGTTTGCTGATGCAGAGCCCTTTGTGCAGAATTAATGTTCATATTGCATTAAACAAAAAAGTCGAGAGATCCTCGGCTTTTTTGTTGTCTACTTTTTCTAATGAAACAAAGGTTGTTGAGATGGCGCATCATCTGGCATCTCTGCATGTATCGCTTCGCCTGAGCGATCAGGAAAGAGTGGCGCACCACAGTCATCGCATAACTCTGGATCAAAGAGCATGGCGTGGCGAAAGACATCTTCGACACCAGCATCATGCAGTGCATCGCATATTTTCTTAATCGGACTTTCATCATCCGATAAATCATTTAAAGCATCGCTGGCAACACTCTCGCGGTCATATAAAGGCCAGATCACACCATACATAATTTCTGATGAGCCTTTTGCGCTAAAAGAAATACGGTATTCATCAGCCTGCTCTTCACCAAAGGCGCCCACTACGCAAGATAGGCCCGCAGGCAAAATACCTAAGCCACTCTCTAAATAATTGACAGCTGCACGAATACTTAAGGGGCGTACATGCTTGTCAGCCAAACGACAGTTTGTGAAATAAGACTCCGGCAATAAAAGCTCAAACTCGCAGCCTGGCAACAAAGAGGCGATTGGTTCATGCATGGCATTTTGCCAACCAATTAAGCTTACTCCCCGCTCTTGCCGAGCTGGAGCTTCAGCCTGCCAACGAAAAATCGGTGTGCCACTAGGGGCGCTCAGAGCGGCAATGATGAAACGCGGGTCAGCCAAGACTGCAATCGTCTCTGACATATCGCGCAACTCTAGCTTCACATCTTGATTACAGATCGCTGCATTTGCCAGGGATTCTGTCAAGATACGTGTTTGACAATGGGAATGTGGCATTTGATCAATACTATAGAGCCAAGGAACAATTGCCAGGCGGGTATCTGGTGCTGCAATAGCAGAATGCAAAGCTTGTGCAGTCGCTTCAACCATATTTGTTTGTAGTGGCCCAGATGGAATTTGATAGCGAGTATGGGCAACGATGGGCATTGCCAATAAGAGAACATCCCACTCCTGTCCTTCGTGTTCGATCTTGAGCGATTCAGCAAGAGTTTCAGCAGAATCTGCCAGCACTTCAAAGGCTACTGTATTGATACGAAAAGTTTGATCTAGTGCAGCATCAATCACATTTTGATTTTGACTTTTCAATAAACGCATCAAGCGAACATTAAGACGCTCTTCCCAAAAGCGATCCTCTATTTGACTGCCAGAGGCAGCTAAAGAGATAGCATCAGCCACAAGTTTCTCAACCTCAGGGGAGCTGCGCTGCGAGGACTTGGTGCGGTGTACGGCCATTATTTTCTCTCCGCCCTTCTAAATACCGGCTTATCAAGCTTGGATTCTGCCGCAAAGTACTTGTAGCCATCCAAATTGAATCCTTTTAATTCTGCTGGATCAGTAATGCGATTCTCGACCACATAACGTGCCATTAAACCGCGTGCCCGTTTGGCATAAAACGAAATGATTTTGTATTTTCCATCTTTGCCATCCTGAAAGACTGGAGAAATAATTGGGCAACCCAAGTCTTTGGGCTGCAAGACCTTGAAATACTCTTCCGAGGCTAAATTGAGTAACACGGGCTTTTTTTGTTTTTCCAATATCTTCTTAAGGGAATCGCTGACTCGGCTTCCCCAAAATGCATAAAGATCCTTGCCTCTTGAATTCTGAAAGGCGGTTCCCATTTCTAGGCGATAGGCTTGCATCAAATCTAACGGCCTTAAGGCGCCATAGAGGCCAGACAAAATCCGAACGTGGTCCTGGGCAAAGTCAAGAGCCTTAGCATTCAGGGTTTTTACGTCAAAGCCATCATAGACATCCCCATCAAAAGCATAGATGGCTGGCTTACTGTTCTCTGCAGTAAATTTCTTGGACCAATCGCGGTAACGACCCACATTCAAGGCGGCCAGTTGATCAGATAAATCCATTAACTTGGCCACAGCCTGGGGGGATAGCTTTTTAAGATCAGCAATCAATTTAGCTGATTCTGAGACAAATTCAGGCAAGGTCGTGGTCTTAACCTTCACTGGGGTCTTGTAATCCAAGGATTTAGCGGGAGAAAGGACGATCAGCATGGCACAATTTGTCTATGTATTTTTACCATTCTAGCGACTACTAGATTTTCCTGCCTTAAATGACCATGCCAAACATCAGCCCCTCCTTTCCGAGCCGTCTACCCAATGTAGGGACAACAGTATTTACGGTGATGTCTGCGCTTGCAGTAGAGCACCAGGCCATTAATCTAGGTCAGGGCTTTCCAGACTTCCCCTGTGATCGCAAATTAATCACTAGTGTCAACGACGCCATGCTGGCAGATCGAAACCAATACCCCCCAATGACTGGTATTGCTGAATTGAGAAATGGCGTCAGTCAAAAAATCAAAAACTTATATGGTCGTCACTATGACCCTGAATTAGAAGTCACGATCACTGCTGGTGGAACCCAAGGAATTCTGACAACTATTTTGGCTTGCGTTAGTCCTGG
>CAIVXR010000174.1 GCA_903909925.1 uncultured beta proteobacterium
CCCCACAGGCAAGTTGCGGGCGGTGAATAAGAGTTGATTCATTTGTTCGGCTGAAATAGCTTCAGTACGTGATAAGCCTGAGCCATTTTCAATTACAAGGCCAGGAAAATCTAAACCGTTTTGTTTAAGCCAACTCTGAATCACTAATTGCCCATTAGAAGTGGTGGCCGGCTTACCCATTTTTTCTAGTGCCAATGTCAAGAGAACTTGGCGTGCCATGACGTTATTGGAATACTTATTAATATCTACAACATCATCAGCAAGATTGATGCCTTCAAACTCCATGAGTAATCGTGCAGCAAGCGGGACATTACCATTTTTCCCGATGGGAGTTTTTGCCCATGTGCCACCTGCTAGTTCCCAAGCAGCAGCAAAGCCTTGTGTAAGAAAAGTATTGGCATCTAATGCAACAACGTTATAGTTAACGCCTTTGCAGGCACTAGGAAACGCTCCTGAAAACTGGGCTACTAGCGGCTGATTACTTTTAGTTGTGCTCTCAGGATCTAAGTTGAAGCGAAGATCACTCTTCCAGTTATCGCAAGACCGATCCACCAGCTGCATCTGATTATCAATCCTGAGCTGTGAAAGCGCTGGGGTATAGCTAATATCGATAAATTCAGCTGAGCGTGACTTGCCTAGCTGGAACGATAGGGTTCTAAATGCATAGAGCAATGGATCAGGAGGCACGTTATATGCACGAAGAGCCTCGCCATCAATTGTGTTGTGTTCCATTACCTCAGGCGCGTAGGCACTGCGATCAAAGAATAAATTGCCATCTATTCTTTGAATACCAAGCGCTTGTAATGACTTCATCAACTTGGAAAGTTCTTCAGGAATGAGTTTTGGATCGCCCGTACCTTGTAAGTACAAATTTCCCTTGAGAACACCTTGGCGAATAAACCCATCGGTATAGATATTAGTTCGCCAACGATATTGCGGACCTAAAATATCTAAACCTGCTAGCGTGGTTAGCAACTTCATAGTTGATGCAGGGTTCATGACTTCAGTAGCCCGCCAATCTAGGATATTTTTTGAGGTATTTTTTCCTGGGCGAGCAGATTCAATCTCTACTACTGAAATACTCACTGAATCTTGTGGAATTTGACTGCGCGCTAAGCTGATGGCAACTGCTTGAGGTAGAACTGTACGTATTTCCTCAGCCTTTGCTTGTAGAGCAAAAATGCAAAAACCAGTCCACAGAATTCTGAGGGCTATAAAAACAAAATGACGTATCGATTGCTGCATCTCGATAGGATAAACCCAGGAGGATAGAAGGCAAAGGAGCGCCTTTAATCAAAGGCTTGCATGCTTGGCCGCATAGGCATCAATCATCAGATTTTGCTCCACGAGTAATGCAATGAATGCATTGACTCTATCTGGTAATGGACCCGCCAATTCTAGGGCCTCACAGCTTTGAACAAAGCGCGGGGCACTCAAAAGTTGGGCGCCACCCTTGATTTTATGCAGCATACTTGCCAAGCTATTCTCATCAATAGGCTCAGTTTTTAGTATGTTAAGCGTTTGAATATGAACTTTCTTAATCTCTTCTAATATGAGCAGAATCTGGCTTGGATTTTGTTTCAAGAGGTTGGAAAAAAGGTCAAAAGAGTATTCTCCAGCAGTATCAGCCACCTCTTGCTCGTCAGCAATTTCTTGCGAAATGAAATGGCGAGCAAGTTCATTTTCTAACGTCATTAAGTTTAAAGGTTTGATCAGAACTCCATTCATACCAGCAGCAAGAAATTGTTCTCGAGAATCTAAGGCATAGATATCTGCAGTAATACCAATGATGACAATCTCACGATGACCCAAAGAGCGAATGTGCTTTGCTAATTCTGAGCCCTGCATGCCTGGGATAGATTGATCGGTGAGTAGGACATCAAAATCCTGTTGGCCTAATAGCTCAAGTGCAGCGCTAGCGCTTTCGCAGACTTGCACCTCAAGCCCTAGCACTTCTAGTTGTAAGGAAATAATTTGTCGGCTCGCAGGATGATCTTCAACCACCAGGGCCGTAAGTAGGCGATTTCCATCCTGAGACTTTTTGGAAACTAGTCTTCGGGATATCGGTGACTTATCTACATGATTATTCTTTTTTGCAGCAATGCTCGTTCGTGGCAGTGCCAAGCAAAAATGAATATTGCTACCAAAGCCAGGAGCACTTTCAAAGTAAAGCTGGCTATTCATGGAGGTGACCAAATGATTGGTAATAGTTAGACCTAGACCAGTACCATTTTGCTGATCTGTTTTACCTGGAACTTGTTCAAAAGCTTGTAGAGCGAGCTTGATTTCCTCGGCACCCATACCAATTCCGGTATCGATGACTCTAAATTCAAGTAATTGCCCCGCATGATCATCTGCTAGCACGCTGATTGAGAAGTAGATTTCACCATGATCAGTAAATTTAATTGCATTACTAAGTAAATTTTGCAGAATTTGACGTAGTCGCAATGTATCAATCATTAAGACAGTAGCAATTCGTGGATCTTTGGAGGTATGAAGGATAAGATTTTGCTGGTCTGCCATTGTTGAGAAATTTGAATGAATATCATCAATCAAAGTATTGAGACAGCAAGGTTCTAAATTTAAGGTAAGCTTTCCAGCCTCAATCTTTGAAAGGTCTAGTACTTGATTCAGAATGCCTAGTAATGATTGCGCTGAAGAATGGGCGCTCTTTAGTAGGGACTTTTCCTTTTCTGGAAATTCCTGATTACTGAGCAATAACTCTTGCACCCCTAAGATTGCATTCATCGGAGTACGAATTTCATGGCTCATGGTCGCAAGAAAGGCAGATTTAGCAGCATTCGCTTTTTCAGCTAGATCTTTAGATGCCATTAAGCCTGCAGTTTCTTCTTCTTGATGGGAATGCTTTTTTTGTAGCCACCAGAATAAAAGACTACCAAGCATCAATATAGCGAAGGTCGATAGCCAAGGTAGGGCGCTATAAGTAGAGCTTCTATTTTGTATGGTGCTCAAATCACCAAGTGTAAATAGTTGGCCTGATTCTATGGGGTCCAAGCTTTTTAAATAGTTGCTTAAGAGATTATGAAGGGCAGCATCTTCATGAGAAATGATCCATTGATATGCAAAAGGCTCTCGGCTGTATAGACCATCTAGCTGTAGTTCTGACCTATTAAACTTTTGGATTAGCTGATGAGCCAGTCGAATGGGCAATACCAAGGCCTCAATATCGTTTTTGAGTAAATCGAAAATGAGTTTTTCAGTATGCGAAGAGATGCTTGCTTGAGGATGCTCAGGCATTGGCGGGTTTTCAAAGCCCCGTTCAAAGTAGGCAACATTGGTAGGAGAAATAGATCTAATATTTTTGTGAGGCGTCGTCAAAATTGCATCATGCCCCCAAAAGATTGCCTCTGATAGAGAGCCAAATCTCAGGTATTCCTCATTTAGGCTTGGTGGATCAATAATAAAATTGACTTCACCATTCGCTAGTTGATGAAGTCCTTCTTGTTCGGTCTTTCTCCACTTTGGCAAAAATTCTTGCCCAGTAGATTCCCCAAGTCTTTTTAAAAGCTTATAAAAGACCCCAGATTTTTTCTTGTCCTGCTCAGCTTGCAAGTAAGGCGCATATTTCTCGTGAATACTGAAGTGCACTACGGGGTTTTCATCGATCCATCGCTGTTCTGCCGAGCTCGGAGAACTGGCATAAGTCATGCCACGTGCCTCATGAAATAGTGGGCAAGTCAGCAAGGATACACAGACGATGAATCGATACATACTGCTTTTAGCTTTCGATAATCTTATTCATGCGGCAGAACAAGATTAAGTCGGCAATATTGTTGATGCCAAGTTTGTCAAACACTCTAGTCTTATAAGTAGCAACAGTTTTATTGCTGATATGTAGCATGTCTGAAATTTGCTGATTGGTGTTACCTTTGCCAAGATATTTCATGACTTGTAACTCTCGATCAGAAATTAATGCCAACTTATCATTGTCACTTAATGAGCTGTTGCCATTTTTTCCATGAGTGAAAAAGTTATACCCTTGTGATATTGCAACGCAGGCGGCTAGGATTACGTCAGCCCCCGCAGTTTTATTGACAAAGCCATGCCCACCAAGTGATCGAACCCTACCACCGTATACCGCTTCATCCATGCTTGATAGGACTAGAACTCTTACATCGGGATACATTAAGCCAATGCGCCTAATGACATCAAATCCATCAGTCTTGGGCATGTCGAGATCCAGAATCACCATATTCGGATTTACTTCTTTCATAGACCGAAGACATTCTTCCCCATTCTGAGCCTGTCCTGCAATCTCAAATAACAGCTGATCTTGCAGCATACTTTTAAGAGCCATCAGCATTGCTGGATGGTCGTCTACCAACATCACGCGTTTTCTCATTACTTGTCTCCGTTTTGGTTTGGTTGTGGATGAGGGTGCAGCGAAAAAATAGCCTTCGCAATACGGCTATCGTTAATCTGGAGCATCTGATGGCGACTGATGGGCGACATCATCAGGCCGCCGTAACAATGATCCGCTTGCAACGCAGATGCATTTTCTAAATCCTTGACAAGACTGACGTTGCTTGCATATATTTGCGTGGAAGAATAAGGAGATTTTTTGAGCTTAGTTATCACACTATCTGAGAGTGTCTTATCGCGAAGCTTGCTCATATCGATATGAATACCTTCTACTTGCATTTCAGAAATCCATTGCAATTGCTGCGCGCCTCCTGAGAAGTTCATGAAATGCAGCAAGACCCCTAGTCTTCGCATACGTAACAGACCCTCTTTACATGCTTTGGTAATATCCGAATCAGGAAGAGATGGCACTCCTAACGCAATAAGACCTACCGGAAGTCTTGAGTTCAGAATCAGATCGCTCATAGCATCGATGTAAGCGCTAGAGGCAATTGCATGCGTTGGCACTGGCAGAATGCCAGGAATAAAACGCCCGCTGCGATACCAGTAGGAAATCGTATCTAAGCCCTCCATAAATAAACGCAGTAATTGCATATCGGAGGTAGTCATTAGTGGTCTAAATATTGAGCCGGTCAGTTTTGTTCCCTTAAAGTTAAAAATGGGTTCATGGCTAATCGCTTGTCGCTTGGACCAGGACTGGTGTTCTTCTAGGGCTTGGCTAGTAATGCCAAGCCAGGGCGCGCCACAGGCGTCGCGGACTTCTTGGAAGGGTTTGTTCTTCCATGCCTTTACAAGCGTGTACAGCCGGGATTTCGGGCTCATCAGCATTCTCCAATCGGTGACTGTCCAGTCTAGGCAGGACGGATTGGAGCGGTAAGGGCTTAAGGCTGATTTATTTGTAGGAATTAACCTACCAGCCTGTCCAAATTATAAATAGGCCCTAAATCCCTATTAATTTATGGCCTTTACCCTTGAAATCTCGGGGATCAGACCTATATAATCAGCACTCCCTACACACGAGTGCTAAAAATGGCTGATCTTTGATTAAATCTACCTTAGTTTTCGTGTGAAGAGATTATAAAGCATTGATTTATATGGAATTTTAATTAGTTAACACTTACTAACATAGGAGAAGAGATGAATTTGCGTCCCTTACATGATCGCGTAATCATCAAGCGTTTAGATCAAGAATCAAAAACTGCTTCTGGAATCATCATTCCTGATGCTGCCGCAGAAAAGCCAGATCAAGGCGAAATTTTGGCAGTAGGTCCAGGCAAGCGTGATGACAGCGGCAAATTAAATGCACCAGACGTCAAAGTAGGTGATCGGGTGTTATTTGGTAAGTATGCAGGCCAAACGGTCAAAGTCGATGGTGACGAACTTCTCGTAATGCGCGAAGAAGACATCATGGCAGTTGTGCAGAAGTAATTTCAGTATTTAAGAGAGGAATTCAATCATGGCAGCAAAAGACGTTGTATTTGGAGATAACGCCCGTACCAAGATGGTAGAAGGCGTCAATATTCTCGCAAACGCAGTAAAAACTACTCTTGGACCGAAAGGTCGTAACGTTGTAATGGAGCGCTCATTTGGTGGTCCAACTGTTACCAAAGATGGCGTATCTGTAGCAAAAGAAATCGAACTCAAAGATAAGCTGCAAAATATGGGTGCGCAGATGGTGAAGGAAGTTGCTTCTAAAACTGCTGACATCGCTGGTGACGGCACTACTACCGCTACTGTATTGGCTCAGTCTATTGTGCGCGAAGGCATGAAATATGTAGTTTCAGGTCACAACCCGATGGATCTGAAGCGTGGTATTGATAAAGCTGTAACGGCTGCTATCACAGAGCTCGCAAAAATCAGCAAGCCTTGCACAACTACTAAAGAAATTGCTCAAGTTGGCTCTATTTCTGCGAATAGCGACCACAGCATTGGTCAGCGTATTGCTGAAGCAATGGAAAAAGTTGGTAAAGAAGGTGTGATTACCGTTGAAGATGGCAAGTCTTTAGAAGATGAGCTTGAAGTAGTTGAGGGTATGCAGTTTGATCGCGGCTATCTCTCTCCTTATTTCATTAACCAACCTGAAAAACAAGTAGCAGTACTGGAAAGCCCATACGTTCTCTTGTTTGATAAGAAAGTTAGCAACATCCGTGATTTACTCCCAGTACTCGAGCAAGTAGCCAAGTCTGGCCGTCCATTGCTCATCATTGCTGAAGATGTCGAAGGCGAAGCCTTAGCAACTTTGGTTGTGAACAACATTCGCGGCATTATCAAGACTTGTGCTGTTAAGGCCCCAGGCTTTGGTGATCGTCGCAAAGCAATGTTAGAAGATATCGCCATTTTGACTGGCGGTACTGTGATCGCTGAAGAAATTGGTCTCACACTAGAGAAAACAACTCTTGAGCACTTAGGTCAAGCAAAGCGTATCGAAATCGGGAAGGAAAACACCATCATCATCGACGGTGCTGGCGATGCTAAAGCAATCGAAGCGCGCGTGAAGAACATTCGTGTTCAGATCGACGAAGCAACTAGTGACTACGATAAAGAAAAATTGCAAGAGCGCGTTGCCAAGTTGGCTGGCGGTGTTGCAGTGATTCGTGTTGGTGCTGCTACTGAAGTCGAAATGAAAGAAAAGAAAGCCCGCGTTGATGACGCATTGCATGCAACTCGTGCTGCTGTTGAAGAAGGTATTGTTCCTGGTGGTGGCGTAGCTTTAATCCGCGCTATGCAAGGTATCAAGGGTCTGAAAGGCGACAACGCTGATCAAGATGCTGGTATCAGCATTGTCTTACGCGCGATGGAAGAGCCACTGCGCATCATCGTCTCTAACGCTGGTGATGAAGCAAGTGTAGTTGTGAATGCGGTATTAGCTAGCAAGGGTAATAACGGTTACAACGCTGCTACTGGTGAATATGGCGACCTCGTAGCCCAAGGTGTGATTGACCCAACTAAGGTGACTAAAACTGCATTGGTAAATGCAGCTTCTGTTGCAGCTTTGTTGTTGACCACTGATTGCGCTATCTGCGAAGCACCAAAAGATGAATCTGCTGGTGGCGGTATGCCTGATATGGGTGGTATGGGTGGTATGGGTGGCATGGGCGGCATGATGTAATTACCTCACCTCGCCAGCTTATCGCTGTAGAAACTAAAACGCCTGGTTCAAAAGACCGGGCGTTTTTTATTACTTAACTAGATGCTTATAGAAAATGTTTTAATCCGGCTGAATCCCGCCATCCTTGATGACCTTCTTCATTTTTACAAGACCTTGCGTGATCATTTCTTTTAAATGGTCTGGACCAAGCGGTACAAATTCAAATCCTTGCTGAATGAGTTGCTCGCGTAACTTAGTATCTTTTAGCGTAGCTGCTAAAGATTCATTGAGTTTCTCAATGATCGCTGGAGATGTCCCCTTGGGTGCTAAGAGCGCCCCCCAGGTTGAGAACTCATAACCTTTAACACTCTCGCTAATCGTTGGGGAATTTGGTAATAGCGGTGAACGTATTTTACTTGCAACCCCTAAGACCTTCAGTTTTCCAGCCCGAATATGGGGAAGCACTACCGAGAGTGCGCTAATCATGACAGGTACCTGTCCTGCCATGACATCGGTGACTGCGGCAGCTGCGCCACGATAAGGGATATGCACAATAGGGGCGCCTGTGTATTGACGAAAGATTTCCATACCGATGTGTTGTGGCGAACCATTGCCACCAGAAGCATAATCAATCTTTCCAGGTTTTTCTTTGGCAATGCGCACTAAGTCAGCTGCAGTATTGCCAGGAAACGATGGGTTAGCAACCAGCACAAAAGTAATGGCGGCCACTTCGGAGATCGGGGTGAAGCTTTGGACGGGATCATAGTCAATCTTTTTATAGAGATTGGGAAGCATAGTCAAAATACTGTCATTAAATGCACCTAATACGTAACCATCAGCAGGGCTCTGTGCTACCTTCGCAGTGCCAATTAAGCCTGCACCCCCGGGAATATTTTCGATTGTGATCGCTTGACCTAGGTTTTCCCCCATTCGTTGTACGATCGGGCGCATCAAAATATCCACACCACTTCCCGCTTGAAGCGGCATGATGGTTTGAATAGTCCTGTTAGGGTAGTTGGCTTGTGCGTTGACTGATCCAATCCAGAACATATTGCAGATACAGAAAATGGAGGCCAGTAATAGTTTTTTGATAGACATATTCTTCCAATATATTTAGACTTCTTTGAGCATACCTTAGCGCAATAAAAAACCGCCCGAAGGCGGTTTTAGATGGCTAGATTAGCCTCTTATTCCACAGCCTTGACCATATCTTCAACTACCTTCTTTGCATCACCGAAGACCATCATAGTTTTATCCATGTAGAAGAGTTCGTTATCAAGACCAGCGTAACCAGCCGCCATTGAGCGTTTGTTGACGATGATCGTTTTAGCTTTAAAAGCTTCCAAGATCGGCATGCCGAAGATGGGGCTACCTGGCGTCCGAGCTGCTGGATTCACCACATCGTTGGCACCCAGAACCAATACCACATCAGCTTGACCAAAGTCGCTATTGATATCTTCCATCTCAAACACTTGATCGTAAGGTACTTCGGCTTCAGCCAAGAGAACGTTCATATGGCCAGGCATACGACCAGCTACCGGATGAATCGCATACTTCACCGTTACACCATGGTGCGTTAACTTCTCAGTTAATTCTTTTAAGGCATGCTGCGCGCGGGCAACCGCTAATCCATAACCAGGAACAATAATCACTGTGTCAGCATTTTCCATCAAGAACGCAGCATCTTCTGGCGAACCAGTTTTGTAGTTCTTAGGGCTGCCATCATCAGCACCGCCAGCAGCAGCCTCAGCACCGAAGCCGCCGAGTAA
>CAIVXR010000175.1 GCA_903909925.1 uncultured beta proteobacterium
CGTCAGTGCTGCTGAATCTGATTTGGGTGGCTATAAAGAGGTTGTACTTCGCTTGGTTGGTCAGGCTGTCTATGCTCGCCTTAAGTTTGAGTCTGGCGGGCATCGTGTACAACGTGTTCCACAAACCGAAACTCAGGGGCGCATACATACATCAGCCTGTACCGTAGCAGTGATGCCCGAAGCTGATGAATTAGAGGCCGTCAAAATCAATCCTGCTGAATTACGCATTGATACCTTCCGTGCCTCTGGTGCAGGCGGTCAACACATTAATAAGACTGACTCCGCGGTTCGTATTACACACTTACCAACTGGCACTGTGGTGGAGTGTCAAGATGATCGCAGCCAAC
Organism: uncultured beta proteobacterium; assembly: GCA_903909925.1. GTDB lineage: Bacteria > Pseudomonadota > Gammaproteobacteria > Burkholderiales > Burkholderiaceae > Polynucleobacter. The sequence goes on from CAIVXR010000175.1 coordinate 348, forward strand.
ATCGCAATCGTGAACAAGCCATGAAGGTTCTTGTTTCTCGAATTATGGATGCACGTGAACGCGAGAAGCACCAGCTTGAAGCGCAAACTAGAAAATCACTCATTGGATCAGGTGATCGTAGTGATCGTATTCGGACTTATAACTTTCCCCAAGGGAGAATTACCGATCACCGCATTAATCTGACGCTTTATAAGATCGACGCCATGATGGATGGTGATATTGACGATCTATGTAACGCATTGGCTTCTGAACATCAAGCTGAACTTCTTGCTGCTTTAGGCGACAGCTAAAAATAAGTGATGAGTCACGATTTAAGTCTGCGCTCTTTATTGAGTAGCTCACTACTTCCCGCAAGTGAAGCTCGTGTCCTCATGGCTCATGTACTTGAAAAACACTACCAGCTACCACGCTCGGCACTACTGTCTCGCGATGAAATGGAGTTGAGCTCAGAAGCAATTTTGCAATGGCAAGCACTGCAATCCAAAAGGCTGACTGGTGAACCCATTGCTTATCTTCTTGGTAAAAAAGGTTTTCACAACATTGAGTTATTTGTTGCGCCTGGTGTTCTCATACCCCGCCCTGAAACTGAGCTTTTAGTTGACATTGGCCTTCAAGAGATTGAACGTCTTCATAGACCCACAACAGTATTAGATTTGGGAACTGGGTCTGGAGCGATCGCCCTCGCAATTGCAAATGCGGCCCCTGATGCATTAGTAAGCGCTACAGAGCAATCATCTGAAGCCTTGGGTATTGCTAAGAAAAATACTCAACTTTTAAAGCTGGAAACTCGCGTGCAATTAATGCAAGGGAGCTGGTACGGAGCCTTAAGTAATGATGCTCGATTTGACATCATTTTGAGCAACCCACCCTATATCTCTAATCTAGATCCACATTTGAGCCAAGGAGATTTACGTTTTGAGCCCATCTCGGCACTCACTGATCACGCTAGTGGACTAACCTGCCTAGAGGCCATTATTAATGGCGCTAAAGATCATCTCAATCCAAATGGCTTAATCGCCGTAGAGCATGGCTTTGATCAATCAGATGCGGTAGTTGACCTCATGAAAAGTGCTGGTCTTAGCGATATTCAAACCCACCTAGATTTGGCGGGTCATCACAGAGTTGCTTCTGGGAGAAACTCAGGCGGCTGATAATTGCCTAAATAACCTTTTTCCACATAAAGTCTTAAAATCAAGTCAGAAGAATCTCAAGCCCTTTTTACAAACTTATTGATCAATTTAGAAAGAACTTATGGATACACAAGCTCAAATCAAAGAAATCGTTACTAGCCACCCTGTTGTACTGTTCATGAAGGGAACTGCGCAGTTTCCTCAATGCGGATTTTCTGGGAACGCGATTAATATTTTGCGCGCAAGCGGTGTTGAAACGCTCCACACCGTTAACGTCTTAGAAGATGCAGGAATACGTCAAGGTATTAAAGAATATGCTAATTGGCCAACTATTCCTCAGCTCTATATCAATGGTGAGTTCATCGGCGGTTCAGACATCATGACTGAAATGTTCGAATCAGGTGAACTGCAAAAACTAGTCAAAGCTTAATTACTTAGCCTTCCCTCTGTGACTTTTGATCTAAGCTCACTTTTACTATTTGGCCTGCCATTTGCTTTGTGTGCAGGCCTTTTGGTTTATGCACTTAACTTACGCTCTGGCTTAGCGCGGATAGAACAGCAAGTACAGATAGAATCAGCTCTTGCCGCAAACTTACGGACAGAACGCGACCAGGCTCTTCAAAATGCCATTCGGCTTGAAGCAGAGTTAGATTCTGAGCGCAAACAGGGTCTTGGAAGAATCGAATCTCTCAACGAAGCTAAAGAAGCCTTAACCAACCAGTTTAAGAATTTAGCTAATGAGATTTTGGAAGATAAATCGAAGCGATTTACTGAACAAAATGCTGCCAGCTTAGATGCACTAC
>CAIVXR010000176.1 GCA_903909925.1 uncultured beta proteobacterium
ATTCAGAGTTGGCTTAAACAAAACGGTTTAGATTTTCCTGGCCTTGTAATTGAAAATGGCTCAGGCTTATCACGTACTGAAGCTATTTCAGCCGAACAAATGAATCAACTCTTATTCACCGCCCGCAACTTGCCTGTGGGGGAGATTTTTTATAACAGCCTACCGATTGCTGGCACCGATGGCACGATGAGAAATCGCCTAATGACACAATTGCGAAAATTTTTACATCTCAAGAAAAAGCCTGAAGCTAGAATTAAGACTGGATCACTAGCTGATGTACGGGCCATTTCTGGCTATGTAGTAAGCAAGTCCGGCAAGCTGTATGCAGTGACCTCATTGATCAATCACCCTAATGCTTGGAGAGGTTTAGAAGCGCACGATCAATTACTGGCGTGGCTGCTTGAAGATGGTCCAGAGCCAAAACATGCGCGCTGAAGTCGATCTCTAACGCCATCCCATTCCTCGCCGAGAGGTGGCTCTGGGAATAGAATTAAGTCCCAACCCTGTTGATCGAGATCGCGCAATGAGCGATACAGGCGACTAGCAAATCTACCACTATCACTTGGTACTTTTACTTCCTCGAAATGAACAGACGGATGGCCATCATCGCCTAAAGAAGATTCAGAATCCCAAACAGCAACTGCAACACGAGACTTCGTATCCGGAAATTCGCTAAGGGCATCTAGTACTCGCCCGGGAGCATATAAACGTAATGGGGTATTTGGTGCGTAATGCGCTTTTAGACTTCCCGAAACTCTTGGTAAAGCAGTCGGCAAATTAAGATCATGGAGATCACCCTTTATTACGCTAGCTTGATGCACCTCAACGCCAGTTTTCACAAAGATCTCTTTTGGAGTGATCACGCCTGGACGCAGCAGAATAGCTTTATCGCCAGAAGATATATCAATAATGGTTGATTCAATACCAAACTCACAATCACCGCCGTCTAAGATCATGAGATCGAGGATGCCCTCAAATTCATTGCGAACATCAGCAGCGCTGGTTGGAGATACTTTGCCAAAACGATTCGCAGATGGTGCGACCACCCCACTCTTAAACTTTCTCAATAACTCCACGGCTATCGGATGTGCGGGTGCACGAATAGCTACCGTATCTTGGCCACCAGTTAATTCATTGAGAACGCTCTTATCTTTTTTAAAAACCAAGGTGAGAGGGCCAGGCCAGAAGGTATTGACTAGCTTCAGCGCATCTTCAGATAAATCTCTTACCCAAGGCGCTAAGACTGGCACCCAATCTACTTGAGATTGATCAAATTTATCGGGCGCCGCTAAGTGCACAATCAGTGGATGATTGGCTGGTCGACCTTTGGTACTGAAGATTTTTTTGATGGCCTCTGGATTTCTTGCATCTGCTCCAAGGCCGTAAACTGTCTCTGTTGGAAACGCAACTAGACCGCCATCTCGTAAGCACTGTATTGCTTCATTAATCACTGCAAAAGATTGCAGTGGCGTACTATCAGCGGACATTTCTAGGGCTCGATACCTAATTCAGTAGCTACCGCAGCACAATTTTGGCGAGCCTCATTCAATGCTTCGCCTAAGCAGTTAATATGACCCATTTTTCTACCGATGCGAGGAGCAGATTTACCGTAAAGATGTAACTTTGCATCAGGATGTGCAAGTACTTTATTCCATGCGGGTTCTCTTGCTTTGTCTTCGCTACCTTCAAACCAAAGATCGCCCAATAAATTCAACATCGAAACTGGTGCCAATTGGCGCGTATCCCCCAAAGGCAGGCGAGCCATTGCTCTTACTTGTTGTTCAAATTGACTGCTGACACAAGCATCCATAGTGTAGTGGCCAGAGTTATGGGGACGAGGCGCGATTTCATTAGCAACAATATCGCCATTCTTCAGTACAAAAAACTCAACGCAGAGAACGCCAACATACTCAATTTTTCGGATCAGCGCTTTTGCTGCATCAACAATTTTTTTCTCTTGTGCGGGCTTGAGCGATGGTGCTGGCACGGTGGAGGTGTGCAGGATACCCTGACGATGAATATTTTGTGACACGGGATAAGCTACAACTGCATCATCATAGCTGCGCACCACTAATGCAGAAACCTCAAAATCGAGCTCCATACGCTTTTCAAGTACGCAAGGAACGCGTCCAAAATGATTCCATGCAGTACTTAAACCTTCCACATCATGAATCGTTGCCTGACCTTTACCATCATAGCCCATGCGGGCAGTCTTCAATATTCCAGGAAAAAGTTCTGCAGGAGCATGCGCAATATCTGCATCATGCTCGATCACAAAATAGGGGGCAGGGCCAATATTTGTTTCAGACTTCCACGTAGCTAGGAATTTTTTTTCTTCAATCCGATTTTGTGCAAGAGAGACACAATTACTGCGTGGTGCCACAAAAACGCCCAAAGATTCCAACTCATCTAGAGCCTGGGCTGGAACATTTTCAAATTCAGTGCTAACAGACGCACATATTGCTGCCATTTCTTTTAAGGCAGCTGAGTCGGTGTAATCTGCTTGAATAAATTTTTCTGCAATCGAGCCAGCAGGGCTATCAGAACTGGGATCCAAGACACATACCTTATATCCCATCGCTTGTGCAGCCTGAGTAAACATGCGGCCCAATTGACCACCACCCAGTATTCCTAAATACGAACCCGGCAAGATGGGTTCCATACGATCTGCCATGTAATTAATATCCTGGCAAGTTCATAGAGCGTGCAGCGTCAGATTGCTTGGCCCGAAAATCTGCGAGACGCTTAGCAAGCTCTGCGTCATGCAAGGCCAGGCCAGCGATAACGTGTAGAGCAGCGTTAGCTGCGCCAGCTTCGCCAATTGCAAAGGTAGCAACCGGAACACCTTTTGGCATTTGTACGATGGAATATAAAGAATCTTCGCCACGCAAGTATTTACTGGCGACTGGAACACCATAAACCGGAACAATTGTTTTAGAGGCAAGCATGCCTGGTAAATGCGCCGCGCCACCTGCACCAGCAATGATGGCTTGTAAGCCATTGGCTTGGGCATCTTCGGCGTACTGAAACATGTCGTCTGGCATGCGATGGGCTGAGAGCACTTTAGCTTCATGAGCAATACCAAATTGCTCGAGCATTTGAGCGGCGTGCTGCATAGTATCCCAATCTGAATTGGAGCCCATCACTATTCCGACTATTGGCTTCTTGCTCATCTACCTCTCCAAATGCCCTAAATATCTATCAAGGCCTCTATTATCCCTGAGTTAAACGATTCAGGGCTTCACGGTACTTTTCAGCTGTTTTTTCAATCACATTAGC
>CAIVXR010000177.1 GCA_903909925.1 uncultured beta proteobacterium
CATCCTTACGCCCCGTCTAGTGGGCGAGCGTATTGGTCTTCACCCAGTTGCTGTGCTATTTGCTTTATTGCTATTTGGAAAACTGTTTGGCTTTTTCGGTGTACTACTGGCATTACCAATTAGTGCCGTGAGTTTGGTATTAGTTCAGTATCTTTGGTCTGTTTATACGCAAAGCTCTTGGTATCAAAAATAATTTCGTAGTAATGAATACGCCCCCGCTTCCAAGACAGTTTGCTTTAGATCTCAGCCATACCCCCAAAGCCAGTCTTGATAATTACTTAGCCAGCAAAGATCTGGCATTAGTCTCTACTTTGCAAAACATTTGCAACATTTGGCAACAAACTGGCAGTAACCAAATCAGTAACCCACTGAATCATCGCTGGATTTACTGGTGGGGCCCAGAAGGATCAGGGCGCACCCATTTACTTGAGGCAATGACAAATGCTGCTGAAAACCTAGGTATTGAGTGCTTTTTTCTCAATCCTAAAGAGCCTATCTCATGGGTGCGTCTTGAAGAAAAAATGGGCGTCTTAGCCCAAAGTGATGCGCCCTCGGCAATTACTGTTGATGATGTAGATGCCCTGGACGAACGTTTAGTTGGGGCCTTATTTCGCATTCTCAACGGCGTTCAGGCAAGCAAGAATATCCACATCTTCATGGCTGGTAAGGCAGCACCGGCCAATTTGGAGTTACGCGAAGACCTACGGACCCGTCTTGGATGGGGTTTGGTCTTTCAAACACAGCTTTTGGATGATGATGAGAAAATACAAGCTTTAGAGCAAGCCGCTAAGTCTCGAGGATTGGTTTTATCTCCCGAAGTATTGCCTTGGCTACTCAATCGTTTTTATCGTGATATGCCCAATTTGATGGCTTTAATTGATGCTTTGGATGCGTATTCACTAGAAACAAAACGTGCTGTAACCTTGCCACTCGTACGTGAGCTCTTACAGCCAAAATAATTTACTTGAAATTTCATTTGTGACCCAGTTAGCCCTTTTCGACCTAGATAGCACCCTCCTCCCTTGTGACAGCGATTATGAGTGGGGGCAATTTTTAGCGCGTATTGGCGTGGTAGACGGTGAAGATTACGCAAGAAAAAATGAGCGCTTTTATCAAGACTACAAAGACGGCAAGCTTGATATTCATGAATTTCTCCGCTTTTCCTTAAAGCCGCTTTCAGAACATTCCCGCGCTCAACTACAGGAATGGCACGATGCTTTTATGAAGGAAGTGATTCATGGTCACCTCCGTCAACCAGCGATTGACTTGGTAAAACGCCATCAAGATGCCGGGGATCTTTGCTGCGTTATTACTGCAACCAATAGTTTTGTAACGCGCCCGATTGTAGAAAGTTTTGGTATCCATCATCTCATCGCAACTGAGCCTGCCACCAGCAACAATGATCCTCTGGGGACCTTTACTGGCGATGTAAAAGGTATACCCAATTTTCGTGAAGGCAAGATTCAGAATCTACATACTTGGCTGGCTGCTCAAGAGCTATCTTTTGAAAAAATGCCAAAGAGCTACTTCTACTCTGATTCAATGAATGATCTACCTCTATTAGAAGAAGTGAGTAATCCTGTGGCTACCAATCCTGATGAGCGTCTGCGCAATGAGGCTCATAAGCGCAATTGGCCCATTCTTGAACTGTTTACATGATCACTAAATTCATCAAACGCATCTTGCGTCGCGACCCCATGGTCAAGCATACGCAAGCCAATAAGACTGGGGCACCGAAGCGTATCCCTAAAAAAGCACATCGCATTGACCCGCATTTACTCTCAAAGAATGCCGTTAAGGTAACTCACACACTGCAGCAGGCAGGCTTTGAGGCCTTCATTGTTGGCGGAGCGGTGCGTGATCTTGCTTTAGGAATTAGCCCAAAAGATTTTGACGTAGCAACCAATGCAACACCAGACCAAGTGCAAAGACTGTTCCGTAAGGCGCGTCTCATTGGTCGTCGCTTTCAGATTGTGCATGTCACTTTCTTTGGTAAAGGCCATCCTGAAATTATTGAAGTGTCCACCTTCAGAGCGCTACTAGATAATGCTGGCGATCATGTCGCTGAAAGCGGTCGAATATTGCGCGATAACGTCTGGGGCTCACAGGGTGAAGATGCGGCAAGACGAGACTTCACCATCAATGCTATGTATTACGATCCATCGAGCGAGACTGTACTTGACTATCACGGCGGTATGGCAGATATGCAAAAGAAAACTTTGCGGATGATCGGCGATCCTGCAAAACGCTATCGTGAAGACCCCATTCGGATGCTCAGAGCCATTCGCTTTGCCGCCAAAACTGGCTTTACGTTAGATTTGGCTACCCGAGCCCCCATTACAAAACTCAGTAA
>CAIVXR010000178.1 GCA_903909925.1 uncultured beta proteobacterium
TGCGCCAAGTGTATTAATTTCATCTAAACTAGATTCTCTTGTTATGGCAACCTATAGGAATGTAAATGAGTCTGATTGATAAGCTTCAGTGGCGCTATGCGACTAAAAAAATGGATCCAGCAAAAGCAGTACCGCAAGATAAAGTAGATCAAATTCTTGAGGCTATTCGCTTAACAGCAAGCTCTAGCGGATTACAGCCTTATGAAGTGCTAGTCATTACCAATAAAGAGATCCGTGAAAAAATAAAACCGATTGCGAACGGTCAATCTCAAATAGTTGATTGCTCACATTTGCTCGTCTTTGCTGCTTGGGACAATTACACAGCAGAACGCATTAATAATGCTTTTGATATGACTGAAAAGATCCGCAACTTTACTAGTGAAGCTGGTACCGCATATCGTCAGATGCTTCTAAAAGTCTACCCAGCAAGAGATGCAGAGATCAATTTCACACACGCTGCGAAACAGGTCTATATCGGCCTTGGCACCGCACTGATTGCTGCTGCTGATGCGCAAGTAGATAGCACTCCTATGGAAGGCTTTGAGCCACAAGCACTCGATACTATTCTGAGTCTAAAAGAAAAAGGGTTGCGCAGCGTTGTCATGCTGCCCTTAGGCTATAGAAAAGCAGATGAAGATTGGTTGCTAAACCTTGAGAAGGTTAGACGAACTAAAGAAAACTTTATTCGCTGGATCAAGTAAACCAATATTTCAGTCCTAGATTAAACAATCTTAATAACTAAATCTGGCAATCGATCTATAGAGCAACGAATCACATCACCTTTGATGACTGGGCCAACATTTTCAGGAGTTCCAGAGTAGATAATGTCTCCAGGATATAGCTCATTTGCCTCAGATAATTTAGAAATTTGCTCTGCTACTGACCAAATCATTTGCGACAAATCTGCTTTTTGTTTTACAACCCCATTTACTGAGAGCTCAATATTCCCCTTGGTGAAGTGTCCAATACTGGCAACCTGGAAGATGGGGCCAATAGGTGCAGAGTGATCAAAAGACTTACCAATTTCCCAGGGCTTCTTTTGATCTCCCATAAAACGTTGCAGGTCTCTACGCGTCATATCTAAGCCAAGTGCATAACCAAATATATGATCAAGCGCTTTTTCTACTGGAATATTCTTGCCGCCTTTATTCAAGGCTGCAACTAGCTCCACCTCATAGTGGTAATTCTTAGTCAAAGTTGGGTAAGGATGGTCTACGACTTTATTTGGCGCAACAAACTGAATAGCATCCGTTGGCTTTTGAAAGAAAAATGGGGGTTCACGCGTTGGGTCAGAACCCATTTCTCTTGCATGCGCTGCATAGTTTCTACCAATGCAATAGATCCTGCGTACTGGAAATTCTTGGCTACTACCAGCAATAGGAATGTAGACCTGCTCAACATTAAAAGGGGTTTGCGCACCCTTCTGATGGGCTTGACTTACACCTGCAGTGCTCAAAATAGCTGTGCCTACACTCATTTTCAATACGTTACGGCGTGTAATATTTTTTTCTTGCGTCATTATTTTCTCTTTAAATAATACTTAAAAGACAATGTACTATAAAACAATGGCTTTAGCAGGGTAAATCTAGGGAAAATATTACAGTAGTGTCTACCTAAAACTCAGCTCTTTAAGTGAGGCTTGGGCTTAGCCGAGTCTTGCTCTTGGTTCTTATTGATGGCTGTTTGCAGATTTAAGCTAGGTGCGGACATTTTTTCACCGTCCCACACTTGGCCACACCAACACTCGCCCGCATCATTAATGATACAAACACCAGAGCCACAGCAGCGCTTATCAGGAGCTTTCATCTTAGGCTATTTATCGTAGTCATTAGCAAACTGATGGTTTGTATCCCGGTGATGGGCCTCATCATTACGAACAACAATTACGACGTCTCGGAGAGTTGCACCAGGTTCAAGCTTCCAATAATCAATCGCAATCTTTGGGGCAGGTACGTTCTCTATACGCCCCTCATCAATCTCTTTTAGATACTCGGTATAAGAATAGACCGCCTCTTCCTCAAAATAGCCAACGATGCGATGGGCAGTTCTTGGAAACAATACATAAATAATGAAAAAGAAATTCCAGAAAATGGCTTGTGCAATCAAGACAAGATAGCGCTCAAACATATTAGGCTTTGCAATCTCGATAAAGGTCATGAGGTGCATTCTTTCATTCTCCGCTTCGGCTAAAAGCGTACGAATCTTTGGCCCATAGCCGACCTTCATACTACGTAGGCTAGTTAAATGAGTCCACATTCCAGCAACCATTCCAGGAACACCTGCAACAGTTTCTAGAACAACAGCTCGGTGCCCATAGCGCTTCTTAAAAAAGGTATCGGCAAAAAAGCGCATACCTTTGGTAAAAAATAAAGCAACGCGATCAGATAAACCAAGGGGTGTGTAGTGGGCAATTTCTTCCATATAAATCACTTTAAATGATTATTGAAATTTATGCCCGCATGAAAACTACCACCCTTAGCCCACCTGTCACATAGGGGCCTAAGACCAAGAAACCACTCTAAAAACAGTAAAGTAGCCTCTTTTAGGCAGATTTAGGACTTATTTACTAAACTGAATGAAAGCGACATTATTTAAGATACCTTGACACTGCTTCCAAACCCTTTTTCTGCCCTCGTTATTGGCTCCTCTGGAACCATTGGTGGGGCGTTTATAGAGCTACTTGAAAATAACCCCCTATGCTCAAGTGTCGTGGGCATTCATCGCCATTCAGAACACAGCATTGACTACCAAAAGCCAGATTCAATAGAAGCCTGTGCTGCAGCACTCTCTCAGAAATCGCCTTTTCAATTGATCATTAATACGATTGGGGTCTTGCATAGTAGCGACTGGATGCCTGAGAAAAGACTAGACGATCTCAATCCTGAACAACTCATGGAACTGATGACAATCAATGCTATTGGTCCAGCACTGACAATTCGCCATTTCTCAAAATTACTAGATCCTAAAAATAGCATCATGGTTACTATCTCAGCCAAGGTTGGTAGTATTAAAGATAACCGGCTGGGTGGATGGTACAGCTATCGCGCCTCTAAGGCTGCGCTCAATATGCTGATTAAAACAGCCTCTATTGAATGGGGGCGCACCAAACCGAATACTGCTTTAATCGCCATGCATCCCGGCACTGTAAACTCGAGACTTTCAAAACCTTTTCGGGGAGAGCAGATTGGTAGGCCTGCGCATGATGCAGTAGCAGACATGTTTAGAGTGATTGAAAGCCTCAAGAAAGAAGACTCAGGAAGCTTTATTTCTTACTCAGGAGAAAAACTACCATGGTAAAAAGTGAATTGCTGATTTAGGTCGGCAACTTAGGTGCTTTTTTCCTACAAGCTTCTGAACAATATTTCACTGATTCCCAGTTTTTAGCCCAAGACTTTCTCCAAGTCATTTCTTTGTTGCAGACGACGCAAACCTTGCTAGGTAGAAAACTTTTATTACCTTTAAAGGAAGCACTCATATCAAGCTCTAGAGATCATTGAGGTGCGTTAAGAGATACTCTGCATGCACCACAATTGACTGTTGATCCTCATCGCTAATTCTTTTGAGATTAGCAGTCATCAACTTGGTACGTGGACTTGATTCAAACTGAGCACGATGCTTAATTAAAAAGTTCCAATACAAGGTTGTTACAGGGCAAGCTTCTTCTCCAAAACGAACGTCTGGCTTGTACTTGCACGAGCCACAATAGTTACTCATACGCTTGATATAGGCTCCACTAGCAATATAGGGCTTACTCGTAAAGCGCCCACCA
>CAIVXR010000179.1 GCA_903909925.1 uncultured beta proteobacterium
ATTGACTGGGAGCGCATTGGTAAGTTGGCTAAAGAAGTCGGTGCCATTTTTATGGTGGATATGGCGCATTACTCTGGCCTGATTGCAGCTGGTGTTTATCCAAATCCTGTGCCACATGCCGACATCGTCACCTCTACAACGCACAAAAGTTTGCGCGGCCCGCGTGGTGGCATCATCTTGATGAAAGCTGAGCATGAGAAGGCTATTAACTCTGCTGTCTTCCCGGGCTTACAGGGCGGCCCTTTGATGCATGTGATCGCCGCTAAAGCAACGGCATTTAAAGAGGCGCAAGAACCGAGTTTTATCGATTATCAAAAGCAAGTGATCGCCAATGCCAAAGCTTTGGCTGAGACCTTAATTGCCCGAGGTCTGCGGATTGTCTCTGGTGGAACAGATTCACATGTGATGTTAGTTGATTTGCGTGCCAAGAAAATGACCGGTAAAGAAGCTGAACGTGTATTGGGTGAAGCGCATATTACTTGCAACAAAAATGGGATTCCAAATGATCCTGAAAAACCGATGGTCACCAGTGGCATTCGTTTGGGATCGCCTGCCATGACTACACGGGGCTTTAAAGAAGCTGAAGCAAGACAAGTAGGTAACTTCATTGCGGATGTTTTAGATAATCCAAATGATGAAGCCAATATTGCAAAAGTGCGCGCACAAGTAGCCGAGCTCACTAAGCGCTTCCCGGTTTACGGTTAAACACTCAAGAAGAAAAGAGTCCCCATTGCGCTGCCCTTTTTGCCATAACGACGATACCCAGGTTCTCGATACCCGAGTTTCTGATGAAGGCGACACTATTCGTCGTCGTCGTCGTTGTGCCAAATGCGATAAGCGCTTTACGACTTATGAGCGGGTAGAGCTCGCCTTACCAGCGATCGTGAAGAAAAACGGTAGCCGAGTGGAATACAGCCACGATAAGTTAGCTGGTTCAATTAAGCTGGCTCTGCGAAAACGTCCTGTGTCCTCAGACTCTGTCGATGAATCCATTGCTCGGATTGAAGAAAAGCTTCTCAGCCTAGGTGAAAAAGAAATTCCGAGCGAACGTGTAGGAGAGCTGGTCATGCGTGAGCTCAAACGCTTAGACAAAGTGGCCTACATCCGCTTTGCATCTGTTTATCGCAGCTTTGCCGATATTGAATCCTTTGAGAGCGCACTCAAAGAACTTAAATAAACGACTTAGTCACAGAACAACTTCTAGGCCCTTCCTCTCAATCAAAGAGAGCAGTTTTAAAGATGGCCCACTGGGCTTTTTATCTCCCGCTTCCCACTTTTGAATGGTTGATAAACTGGTGTTGATTGCCACAGCAAATACTGCTTGGCTAAGCCTTGTTTTAACCCGCAATCTTTTAATACGGCTCGCTGTCATTGGTTTTACATCCAGGTTACGGAGGGCCTCAAATTCTTCCATACTCTTTTTTGTAATCAACCCAGATTTATGCAAGCCAGCCACGGTCTCTTGCATCTCTTGAATAATTCGGCTTTTTTGCTTATTTGTCATGAGTCTTTAACTCCTTTATTTCGCCAATGCTGATTGCGGTATTGATTTCACGTTCATCTAAATTGAGCAGTCTTTTTGCAGTTTCTTGCAAGTACAGTAGTTCATCTTTGCTAATATTCGATTTTTCATTTTTTGCGAAACCGAAAATAAAGAACCAGTGTTTTAAAAGTCTGCTAGCAACAATTACTCTAGCGCCAGATCTTTTTCCTTCGCCTGCTAGAGCAATTCTTTTCTTGTATAGATTACTGCCTAAATTGGCATCAATCAGACCGTCTTCCATCTCCTCTACTGCCTTTAATAAATTAGCGCTGCGTAGATCGTTTTTATACATCCATCTTGCAAAGGTTTTTGTTTTTAGAACACGTTTTTTAGTCATCTAAAAACTATACCACTTAGTGGTATATATGATACCCCACAATTACTTGATATGTTGATAATGAAAAAGGGCTGCAAAGTGCAGCCCTTTTAAGAAAAGTAATGAGACCCTATTTCAGTACTGCAAAGATTGAAGCAGTAATATCATCCACGTTACCGGTTCCACTCACTTTGCGATAAGCAGGCGCTTTTACTTTATCAGCAGGGTTTGCTTGCGCTGCCCATGAAGAGTAGTAATCCACGAGTGGGCGGGTTTGATCGTCATACACCTGGAGGCGCTTACGAACTGTTTCTTCTTTGTCATCGTCGCGCTGAATCAAATCATCCCCAGTCACATCATCTTTACCAGCCACCTTTGGTGGGTTGAACTTGATGTGATAGGTGCGGCCTGAAGCGGGGTGTACACGGCGACCGCCCATGCGATCGATGATGGCATCAAATGGAACATCGATTTCTAAAACGTAATCGATTGGCACGCCAGCATCTTTCATGGCTTGGGCTTGCGGAATGGTTCTTGGAAAGCCATCAAACAAATAACCTTTGCTGCAATCTGGTTGGGTTAAGCGATCCTTCACAAGACCAATGATGATGTCATCAGAAACTAAGCCACCAGCATCCATAATCTTTTTAGCGGCAATACCCAGTTCAGTGCCTGCTTTGACAGCAGCACGCAACATATCGCCAGTGGAAATTTGTGGAATAGCAAATTTTTCGCAAATAAATTGAGCTTGCGTGCCTTTTCCAGCACCTGGTGCGCCGAGCAGGATTAACCGCATTATTTTCCCCTTACAAGATCTGTCATTGTCCCGTGTTTTATCGGGATCTTTGATGACTAATGACTAGGATTATCCCCGAGAAACTCTGGGAAGGCGGCCAAAGTTTAGCTGCCGAGTAGCCTTCTGACCCGTTCTAGGTCCTCAAGGGTATCTACACCTGCAGGAGGTGCCTTTGCAGCAATATGTACTGCAATGCGATAGCCGTTCCAAAGAGCCCTTAATTGTTCTAATGCTTCCGCTTGTTCTGGGGGCGCAGGCTCTAAGCGGGCATAGGCTTGCAAAAATTCAGCCCGATAGGCATAAATGCCCAAATGGCGAAGATGCACTGTGTTTTGGAGGCTTTGCACATCTCTCACAAAGGGAATGGGCGCTCTTGAAAAATATAACGCTTCTCCGGCGCGATTGAGGACCACTTTGACAACATTAGGATTATCAATTTCTGATTGATCGCTGATTGGTACTGCAACAGTGGCGATTGCGCACTTTGCATTGTTGGCTAAAGTTTGGGCTACTTGATTAATGAGCTCTGGCGGAATGAGGGGTTCATCTCCTTGTACGTTTACCACCAAAGTATTGGCGGGAAGTTTGAGTAATTGCGCTACCTCAGCTAAGCGATCGGTACCAGTGGGATGATTTGAGTTAGTCAATAAACACTCAATACGATGCTCGCGACAGGCTGACTCAATCTCAGCAGAATCGGTTGCCACTACTACGCTATTTGCAAGAGATTGCTGGGCGCGTTCTGCTACTCGAACCACCATCGGCTTGCCACCTATATCTGCTAGTGGTTTACGCGGCAAACGAATTGAACCCAGTCTTGCTGGTATCACTACCAAGAAGTCTGAAGTTTGATTAGCGCTCATATCCAAAGAGATAAGATCAATATGTTAAAGAATTTCATCAGCACTCAGGGCGCGCGCTTCATCTACTAGCATGACTGGTACATCATCCCGAATAGGATAAGCCAGACGATCGGCTTTGCAAATAAGTTCGTGTTTAGCGGCATCTAAATGCAAAGGACTTTTGCATAAAGGGCACACCAAAATTTCAAGTAAACGTTTATCCATGATTTTCTAGAGTAATAAAAAGAATTGAATACCGTAACTCTGTTTTGCTCAGTTTAGCGCTTTCAGAGAAACCTTATAAGTTATAACGATGAGGATCAGGTCTTTGCAAAATCGATTGCAGCCAGTCTACCAAGTTATCAGGCAGATTGAGGGTCAATGGCACTACCCAAATGCGCTCGTCAGCAATGGCAGTGCATTTCACGGCATCTTTTTCCGTAATCAGAATGCACCCTGCCTGAATGCCGCTAAAGAACTCTGGTGTGTAGCTAGCGTGATCTGGCAGTGCAAGCCGCTTACCTTTAATTCCTTGTTTTTGTAGAGCAGTAAAAAAGCGCTGCGGATTACCAAGCGCAGCAATGGCCGTAATTTGATCTGGCAAATACTGCTCACTGATCTGAGCAAAGCTTTGGGTATTACTAGCATTGATGAGTTGGTATGAGGCGCCTAAAGTGCCAAGGAGAGTGAACGCACGTCGACCGATAAAGTACTCATCAAGTAAACCACTTTTATGATTATTGACTGATTCGGTAAACAAAGTAGCATCACGACCACGGTCAGCCGATTCACGCAGTGGCCCAGCAGGAAGAAGAAAGCCATTGCCCTCACCGCGACCATCACGCACTACAAATTCAATATCGCGACCGCCTTCGCGCGCAGGCCAACGCGCAAGACCGTTATGTTGCAAGCCGTCATCACTAATGATCACGTTGATATCAGGTGAGTGTTCGAGTAAAGCTTGAATACTTTTCTGGCGTTTTGGAAACACCCAAATCGGCACTTGATCCTGTGTACGTTTAGCGATTAAGACAGGCTCATCACCAACTTGCATTGGATCAGAATCGCTACGC
>CAIVXR010000180.1 GCA_903909925.1 uncultured beta proteobacterium
CAAATCATCGATAGGGCCGCGTACCATGATTGCCCCAGACATAAGACTAGCCACCTGAATTGCACTACTACCATGGTATTGAGGATGGTAATAAAACGGTCCCTCAGGGTGATCTTTAGGAATCTGATAAACGTACTGTCTTGAATCTCCGTTTGGCAAAACTCCACCACTGTTGGGATCAACTACATAATCACCATACTCCAGCGGCTTCCGATCTGAATCCATCCCTGGGTATACATGTAAGCCGTGAGTATGCAAATTAGTGGTGTTGGGCTTCATGTAATTGGTGAGATCTCGGAAAGCCGCAAACGGAGGATTTACAGGTAAGTTGTTGACCAACTTAATTCGCAATTGATCCCCGCCCCTCACTACCAATGTTGGTCCAGAATAACTAGGGCCTTGATTGTCATAGCCATAAGCACGTAAGGAAACGGGATATTTTTTGCTTGGATCATCCCCAGCCAGCTTTGTATCAAAGTACGACGCTGTTAGAGTCACATCTAGCAAACCATTTTTAGCCTCAAGCATGCTGGGCTGTACAAAGGTTTGTTTAGGAGTAGCTAGTGTTGTCTCTTCTTCACGGCTGCAAGCAGTAAAACTTGCTGGAACTACTACGCCCGAAGCGAGCGTCGCACTCAAGCGCAAGAAATCACGGCGATCGATTCCCATAACTATCCTAGGCAATCGCCAAGAAAGCGTTTGGGGTCAATTGCTTTATTGCCGCCTTACCTAATTGACCTGATTCATTACTGCCCCAGCCTAGAAGTTGGTCTTTACCAATTGCTAATGTGTGCGCTTCTCCAGCAGCAATCATTCTCACCCCAGATAACTTAGGAATAAGTGTAGGAGCACTTCGAGACAGAAGATCGCCATGTCCCAACTGACCAAACCCATTCCAACCCCAAGAGTAGACTTTTCCACTTGCTGATAAGGCTAGCGAATAGTGCATGCCAGCAGAAACTGAGGTGATCATTTCTGGAAAAGGAATCAGCTGCGGTCGATCAATATAAGATTGGGGGCCACCCCCAGCCTGCCCGAAGTGGTTGCTACCCCAACCGTATACTTTGCCCTCAGCAGAAACAGCTAGAACGTGAGTGGAACCTATAGCGATGTTACTAATTTTCCCTGGGAGCGGAATCAACTCAGGAATACATGCGACATTAAGGTGGCCAAGCCCCATCTGACCTGCAGAATTACTTCCCCACCCATATACTCTTTGATCTTTGGTAAGCGCAATCATAAAGTTATCACCAATTTTGATATCTTCAATTTCAGGAAGATCAGGGACCAAACCAGGTAATGCATTGATTTGAGTTGACGGGCGCCCTAAGGCGCCATCTGTATACAATCCCCAGGTATACACTTTCCCCGCTTGATCGATTGCGGCGTACAGAAATTGTCCAGCCGCAACCTTGATTGCATCAGCAATATCATCAATAAGAGTAGGCTCCTCCGAAAATGAAGCCTTTCCACCAACACCAACTTGACAAAAACCCCAGATATAAGCTTTTAGGCGCTCCGAGATCCCTAAGCTAGTGCCGTATCCTGCAGATGTATTAGAAAATTTAGTAGGGTAACCAATAAATACCGGCTTACTATCCGTATTTTTTTGGGAGCTACAAATATCAATATAAGGCGAAGTAATGCGGCCACTTCCAGCACTACCCCATCCTAATATTTCGCCAGACTTTAAGAGTGCTAGAGTCTGATCTTTACCCCCAGAAATGGAGATGACTTGAAATAAATCGCTTTGCGATGATGACACAGACTTATCCACAAGTCATTAGTAGTCTCGGTTATGGTTGAGCAGCATCAGGATAGGCGAAGCCCTCTTTCATTCCAGTATTCGTGAGGCCAGGCCCGAGAGCTTTAGCATAATTCACCTTACCTCTAAAGCAACCAACGGAGTATGGATACTCTCTATTGAGTACATAGTGGTAGGTATTCTTACTTGTGCCGTCTGGCATCGTGATCACCGATGTAGTGCCATGACATATGTCTAACTCTGCATTAGTAAGCTCGTGACCATCAGCAGCTCGCGGCCCGGTAATTGGAAACCCATCTAAAGCAAAACCAAAAACTGGTGATTGTCCGGTTGTACCTTGATTAGGAAAACATTTCCAAGAGTAACCATGCAAGTGATATTGCTGATTATAGGGATGGCCAAAACACTGATCGAGGGGTAGCGCATTAATAGGATTGTAGTAATTGCCACTTGAGTCATTCGCTTTTTCAATATGCCATACCGCACCCGTCAAAGTAACGCCAACAATCAAAGAGTTAATTGGATAAGCGCCACTTACTACCGGGTTTAAAGGAACCCTGCTCTCCAGAAGATAGGGCGAGATTCCAATCGCAGCAGCACTAGAGTAAGTCTGCCCTGTAGCTGGGTTTGTACCACCAGGGAGGGCAGCGTAATAGGAATAAGCAGCCGTTCCAGGTTGAACAGGAAATGTTCCCATTTGAGTACTAGGCAAACCATTACCAATAAAAATTCGCGCGCCAGCCGGGAATCCAGTAATGGCGTATGTTGGATCTGTAGTCATGGCAAAAACACTTCCAGCTGCATCGTAATATGTTGCACTGTTAGAGCCGTCTACATATGGTATCAACGAGGTACTAATAATATTTGTACTTGTATCAGTCCATGATGTAGAAAGTTGACTCAAGGTTGCTGGCATAGAAGCTACGCCAGAAAAAATAAAGCTAATGCATTGGGTATTTGCAGCACAAATTTGATTACTTGCTCCATTGGCGCTAGTGACTAAGGTTACCCCAGACGACGATGATGAAGAACCACTATCACCGCCACCACCGCAAGCTACCAATATCACTGCTGACATTAGAATTGCACCAAGGGCTAATCCGGATTTCTGGAGCCCTTTTATTTTACTCCACCTGCTAAGCATTTAAGAGCCTTTTAATGTCTAAATATACATGACGTCATTTTGACATAAAACAACTCTGAGTCAAGCAAAAAAGGTAGAATCTTCAAATGGCAAAAGCTTTAGACCACCGAGTAAGGGTTGCAGCACTCCGCCGCGAGGAGATGCAGTTGCACCTCCTGTTTTCCGGACTCACCCTAGCCTCTACGAACTCTATCTATGAACTAGAGGTTGAAGATGTCATTAAGCAAGCCGAAGTCTCAAGAGGTAGTTTTTATAACTACTTCCCATCACTTCCCGCTTTATATGATGGCCTGGCAAAACAGCTCATGCAAGAATTTGATGGCCTAATTAATGTATTGATGCCCCAGAACTTTGATACAGCGACACGCTTAGCCTCAACAATGAGAACATTGATGCGCTTGGTAGTCGACTTTCCGATGCTCGGCAGATTTTTAACTCAAATTCAATGGCCGAATCAAAATCCTGACGCAGAGATCTTTCAAAATATTATTCGCGATATTCATCTGGGCATTAAAGAAGGAAGTTTTACCGATATGCCAGCCTCTATCGGTGCCAATATTGCCATTGGTAGCCTGATTGGAGGTATCCACACCATGCTCCTTAAGCGCCCCGCCAAAGGCTTTGAAGATCAAGTTACCAATCAAGTGCTTATAGGCTTGGGTATAGATGCAAAAGTGGCGAGCAAAATTTCTCAAATGCCATTGCCCGCCAAACATCAGCTCCCTGAAACAGGTATCTTTGGAAAGTTGGTTGAAATGGGTGCTTTAGCTAAAAAGTAAGCATTAGCAACTAGAGAGCATCAACGATTTTGACCAAGCACTATCCCATTACGAAGTATCTCGTAATGGACATGGGGGCCGGTTGATCTACCGGTCGATCCGACTTTAGCAATCACTTGAGATTTCTTCACATCATCACCTGGTTTTACTAACAATTCCTGTGCGTGAGCATATCTAGTGACTACCCCATTCTTATGGGCAAGCTCAATGAGGTTTCCATACTCACTATCCCACCCTGCGCGGATCACCTTTCCTTCGGCGGTCGCCAGAATTGGAGTGCCAAAAGCTGCGGGGTAATCAGTGCCGTCATGCCAAGCAATTTGACGAGTAAAAGGGTCAAGGCGATAACCTAAGCCACTAGTGGGTTGGGTTGATGCAACCAAGGGCAATCCTGAAGGTACTGAATTGGCGGCATCCCAAGTACGGGTCAATGAGCTCTGAATTTCATTCAATCTGGCTTGCATGGCAAAAGTATCCTGCAAAGTTTGATCTAAACGAACGCCATATTGCTCATCTGTATTACCGAGATAATGAGCTGTGCTTGCAGGCCTCAGAGGGCCACCCTGAGCACTAGGTAATTCAGAATCACTTAACTGACTATGGCTAAGATTGAGTCTTCCATTTGAACGCAAGAGTTGGAACCGCAGAGCATCGAGCTGATCTAATTTACGTTGAGCCTCATCTAAACGGGTTTGTAATTCAATTAACTTAATCTCATAATCATTTTTAGAGTCGATTACAAGTCGCTTTTCTGAGAGCTGCCTTGTATTCATTGAGAGAAAAATGTCACTCGCACTATTACTAAATGAGTTGAGTGCCCAAATCAAGATCAATATTGTTAGGAGACCAAGAAGTCCACCAAGCAATAAATGCCTCATGGTGAGATGAATTTCTCTTGTGCGACTATGGGGCCCTAGCATGATGATGATTTGCATATGCCCTACCTTATTCCTGAATTCATTTGCA
>CAIVXR010000181.1 GCA_903909925.1 uncultured beta proteobacterium
CACCTTCATCTTCTGCTTTATGCGCCAACATTGGTCCGCGCACCACATCACCGACAGCGTATACCCCCGGTGCAGCAGTAGCACAAGTGTGATCATCAACGGGAATGAAACCACGCTCATCTACTTTTAGGCCAATCTTCTCTAAACCTAATTTATCGGTGTTAGGTACACGACCAACTGAAACGATTAAGCGATCGCACTCTAACTTGGCAGCCTTACCAGCACTGTCAGTATAGTTGACAACAATACCCTTCTTGTCAGCCTTCACATCACCAATTTTCACACCCATATTAATATTCAGACCCTGCTTCAAAAATAGCTTTTGCGCTTCCTTAGCGATACTGACATCACATGCTGCCAAAAAAGAAGGCATTGCTTCGAGCACAGTCACTTCTGATCCCAAGCGACGCCATACAGAGCCAAGCTCTAAGCCAATCACACCAGCACCAATGACGCCCAGCTTCTTGGGTACTGAATCAAACTTCAGTGCACCTTCGTTATCGCAGATCAATACGTTGTCTACCGCCAAGCCAGGCAAATGACGCGCTTTAGAGCCAGTTGCGATGATGACGTTCTTGGCGGTAACAGTTTCTTTATCTTTACCATCAATTTTGATTTGATAACCATCGGCACCTTTAGTTTCGAAAGAAGCATGACCTTTGAGCAAAGTGATTTTGTTCTTACGGAAGAGATACGCAATACCACCAGTCATCTTAGTAACAATGTCATCCTTACGAGCAACCATCTTTTTAGAATCAATGCTGACAGAGCCAACCTTAATGCCATGATCTGCAGCATGGTGACCAATCTTTTCGAACTCCTCAGAAGAAGCCAATAAAGCCTTAGAAGGAATACAGCCAACATTCAAACAAGTACCTCCTAAGCGAGGCTCACCCTTAGGGTCGTCATAGGAACTTGATTCTGCGCAGGCAACCTTAAAACCCAGTTGCGCTGCACGAATAGCAGCAATGTAGCCGCCAGGCCCACCGCCAATTACAACTACATCAAAAGCTTGACTCATGATCTCCCCTTCTTACAAGTCAAGAAGAAGACGTGATGGATCTTCTAAAGCATCCTTCATGGCAACTAAACCAAGCACAGCCTCGCGGCCATCAATAATGCGATGATCATATGACAAAGCAAGGTAGTTAATTGGACGCACTACAACTTGACCATTTTCTACAACAGCGCGGTCCTTAGTAGCGTGAATGCCCAAAATAGCAGATTGTGGTGGGTTGATGATCGGCGTAGAGAGCATAGAGCCAAACACACCACCGTTAGAGATGGAGAATGTACCGCCAGTCAACTCTTCGATCGACAATTTACCATCACGTGCTTTAAGACCAAACTCAGCAATCTTCTTCTCGATGTCAGCCAAGTTCATTTGATCAACGTCACGCAAAATAGGAACCACCAAGCCCCGTGGTGAGCTGACAGCGATACCAATATCAAAGTAACCGTGATAAACGATGTCATTGCCATCTACAGAGGCGTTGAGTAATGGGAATTTCTTCAGTGCATGGGTTGCAGCTTTCACGAAGAAAGACATAAAGCCCAACTTCACACCATGCACCTTTTCAAATTGGTCTTTATATTTATTACGCAAAGCAATGACTGGGCCCATATTGACTTCATTAAATGTAGTCAATATTGCGTTATTTGCTTGTGACTCTAGCAGACGTTCAGCAATACGAGCACGTAAGCGGCTCATTGGAACGCGCTCTTCTGGACGATCACCCATCGGCATTGATACGCTTGGAATAGCAGCAGACTTGGTGCCCCCAGCAGCAGCATTGAGAGCATCACCTTTAGTAATGCGACCATCACGACCAGAGCCGGCAACTTGACCAGCACTCAGATTATTTTCAGCCAGAATTTTTGCAGCAGAGGGAGCTGCAGCGGCACTAGAAGCTTTAGCAGCAGGAGCAGCTTTTGCAGGAGTTGCGGCTGGAGCTGCTGCAGAAGTAGATTTAGCAGCTACTGCAGTGCTATCAATTTTAGCGATTAATTGCTCAGCAACAACGGTGCCTCCATCGGCAACGACGATTTCAGTTAGAACGCCAGCAGAAGGTGATGGCACTTCAAGAACCACTTTATCAGTTTCAATTTCAATCAAGATTTCGTCTTGGCCAACGGCATCACCGACCTTCTTTTTCCATTGCAATAAAGTTGCTTCGGCAACTGATTCGGAGAGTTGTGGAACTTTAACTTCAAAAATAGCCATGATTAATCCTAGTTATATGTATGTTGAGTTATGACAACGATTATTTCGTGATCACGTAACCTTTTAGATTGGCAAATGCCGCATTCAATAAAGACTTCTGCTGTTCTTGATGGAGGTGAGCATATCCGCAGGCAGGTGAAGCAGATGCAGGACGTCCTGCATAAGCCAACTTCATACCATCAGACATATTTTCCAAAATATTATGTTGTACAAAGAACCAAGCACCTTGATTCTGCGGCTCATCCTGGCACCATACAACTTCTTGAACTTTAGGGTACCTCTTCAACTCAGCAGCAAGCGCTTTGTGTGGGAAGGGGTATAGCTGCTCCAAACGAATAATGGCAACGTCAGCAATCTTCTTCTCTGCGCGTTGCTTCACTAGGTCGTAATACACCTTACCTGAACATATCACCAAGCGGCTTACTTGCTTAGCGTCGATAGAGTCATCGCGCTCAGGCAATACTGTATAAAATTTACCTTTAGTAAATTCCGATAAAGGTGATGAAGCCTCTTTATTACGGAGTAATGATTTTGGAGTCATCAAGATCAGCGGTTTACGGAACTGACGAATCATCTGACGGCGCAATACGTGGAAGATTTGTGATGCAGTAGTTGGCTGAATCACTTGCATATTGGTATCAGCACACAACTGCATGAAACGCTCAAGACGGGCAGATGAATGCTCTGGGCCTTGACCTTCATATCCATGTGGCAACATCATGACCAAGCCATTGGCGCGACCCCACTTCACCTCACCCGAAGCGATAAACTGATCAATCACTACTTGAGCGCCGTTGGCAAAGTCGCCGAATTGTGCTTCCCAGATCGTTAGGGTATCGGGTTCGGCTGAAGCATAGCCATACTCAAACCCAAGAACCGCCTCTTCAGACAAAATAGAGTCAATCACTAAAAATGGTGCTTGGTCCTTAGCAATATGGCGCAATGGAATGTAAACACCGGTATCCCATTTCTCGCGATTTTGGTTGTGTAAAACCGCATGCCGATGGGTAAAGGTTCCACGACCACTGTCTTCACCTGATAAGCGGACTGGATATCCACTTGCGACTAGGGATGCGAATGCCATATGCTCTCCCATACCCCAGTCAACATTGGTTTCACCCCGCCCCATTGCGGCGCGATCATTCAGTACCTTTTCAACCAAGGGGTGCACCTTAAAGCCTTCGCGCGCAGTAGAAACGCGTTCGGCCAAGCGCTTCCATTCTGTTAAGGGAATAGCTGTGTCAGCTTCATCAGTCCATTTCTTATTCAAAAATGGCGCCCAATCAACTGCAAACTTGCCCTTGTAGTTACTGAGCACTGGATCAGAGGTCTGAATACCAGCATCCATTGCAGCTCTAAAGTCCTTAACCATCTCATCTCCAGTACCCACTGGCAATGTGCCTTCTGCCTCTAGCTTGTCTGCATAGAGCTTACGTGTGCCAGGATGAGCGGCGATAATTTTATACATCAAAGGCTGAGTCATCGAGGGTGTGTCTTGCTCGTTGTGACCCAGTTTTCTAAAGCAAACAATATCAATTGCGACATCCTTGTGGAACTGTGTGCGGAACTCTAAGGCTAATTGAGTCGCCAATACCACTGCCTCTGGATCATCCCCGTTCACATGCAATACAGGCGCATCAATAATCTTCATGATGTCTGTACAGTAAAGACTAGAACG
>CAIVXR010000182.1 GCA_903909925.1 uncultured beta proteobacterium
CCGCCGGCTTGACCATCTTTGCCAGCGCGTCCCGCGCGACCAGCCACTTGCACTAGCTGAGCAAACAGCCTTTCGGCTGCTCTAAAGTCTTGAGAAAATAGTCTTGCATCAGCATCTAGCACGGCCACGAGTCCAATATTTTGGTAATCGTGTCCCTTAGCAATCATTTGTGTGCCAACCACAATGTCTACCTTGCCCTGATGAATTTCTTGAAAGAGCTCTTCAGCGCCCTTGCTACTTTTACTGGAGTCTGTATCGACCCGCAATACTCTAGCGCCAGACCACATCTCCTCAATGGCATCTTCAATCTTTTGTGTGCCCTGGCCTAAGGTTTTGAGATCAGCATTACCGCAATCGGGACAATGACTTGGAATAGGCCTTGCCAATCCACAATGGTGACAGCTTAATACAGATTTTTTGGTCAATGCGCCTGCTTTATGCAGCACCATATATGAGCTGCACTGCTGACATTTGGAAAGCCATGCGCAAGCGCTACAACTTAAAACTGGCGCATATCCTCTGCGGTTAATTAAAACGAGGCTCTGTTTTTTCTCTTCTAAATTTTTACTGATTGCATTAGCTAGTCTTTTAGTCATCAAGCTGTTGCCTTTCGGCTTGCCAAGGTCGCCGGGGCTGTATTGATTCTGAGGGTCACGCGTATTGATGAGGTGGACCCTGGGCAAGCCGGCCCCTTGTGCCCTTTGATCTATTCGGATGTGCTCATAGCGTCCAGCCTTAGCCGCCAACCAGCTTTCTAAAGAAGGTGTAGCTGAGGAAAGCAAAATCGGAACTTTCACATCATGCGCTCGCCAAATCGCAAGATCACGAGCCGAATAACGTATGCCATCTTGTTGTTTATAGGATGGATCATGCTCTTCATCCACCACGATTGCGCGAAGATTTGGAAGCGGGGTTAGTGCCGCCAATCTAGTACCCAAAATAATTTGTGCCCTACCAGTCATTGCCTCATACCAAGCAATGCCTCTTTCTTTTTCTGTTACTCCACTGTGTAGCACAACCATTTTCTTTTCAGGAAAATAGGCGCGTACCCTTCGCTCTAGTTGTGGAGTTAAGTTAATTTCGGGAACAAGAAGCAATACTTGGGCATTGACATCATCCAAGGTCTTGCTTAACCAATTTAAAAAGACTGCCGTTTTTCCGCTGCCAGTTTGACCCTGTAGAAGAATGGCTTTAAATTCTTTTGTAGGGCAGCTGCGCAATTTATCCAAGGCCTGCTTTTGTTCTTCATTGAGGTCTACCTCTTGAATAAAACCTTCAGCTTGCTTTTGCTGACTATTTTTCTTTTTCTTCTCTTCTGCAGCTAGCAGTTTTTTTGGGATCTTTGCCCAGTTTTCTGGCTTTTTCCACATCTGTGGAATCGTTGGAATGATTGTTTCGCCAAGGGCATGAATGTAGTACTGGCTGGCAAAGTTAATCAGCCTTAGGGCTGCTGGGTCTAAAGCGGGAAGAGGGGCTAAACTGCCAATTGACTTTAGCTTGTCAATCGGCAAATCAGAGTGAGCACCAACTTTGATAATCACGCCCACCAGGTTTGAGCGTCCAAATGGCAGGGATACAAGCTGCCCTATCTCTGGCGAAGCTCCCAGCTTTTCGGAATCCCACAAATAATCAAAGCCCTGGGCCAAGGGCTTATCAACAACTACTTGAACCACGATTGGTGGGGCCATTTTTTACTTCAGTCTTTCTTTTTCCTGTGGATAAGTCTGTGGATATCATCCAATGATTTTGATTTATAGGCTAATTTACCAGCGTGCTAAGGTCGCACTATTTCCGAGCTTTTTTATTAAAAGCTTTATAAATCAAAGTATTACAGTCAATTTCGGAGGTTAATGTTTATCTTTATTCCGAATCTTCATGAATTTTGAAATTTGCACCAATCTGTGCATAACTTTTGTTACAAAATTCCACCAGCAAGTTAGCAATCACTCAGTATTATGACTTTGCCCTAAGGGACCTGGACCGATTAATCACAGCTTCAGC
>CAIVXR010000183.1 GCA_903909925.1 uncultured beta proteobacterium
CATCGGTCGAGAAATGGTTGGTTAAAAAAATGGCGAGCAATAGCCAGGCTAAAAAGTAAGGTTAGCGAGACACATGGCCTTAATGATTACGGACGAATGCATCAACTGCGATGTGTGCGAGCCTGAGTGTCCTAACGATGCCATTTATATGGGGCTTGAGATTTACGAGATCAATCCTGATAAATGTACAGAATGCGTTGGTCACTATGATGCACCTCAGTGCCGCCAAGTTTGCCCGGTAGATTGCATTCCATTTAATCCCCAATACACCGAATCTCAAGAGCAGCTAATGGCTAAATACAAGTTATTAACTGCTAGCAAAAAGGTAAATACTGCCTAGCCTTTAGAGTGAAGTTCTAGCATGGCAGTTTGAGTGTCACCCTTCATGAATAGCGGCAAGATTTGTAGGCTATTTTCAATACTGCTATCAATCAACTTTTGCTCTGCTAGTTGTGGTCTTCGCAATACATAATCAGCTACGTCCATAACGTGACCATCGCCAGCTATATCTCGTGGGTGACCGATGCCTAAGCGAAGACGCCAGTATTCTGGCGTTCCTAAGTGCGCTTGAATATCTTTTAAGCCGTTATGGCCGCCGGTGCCACCGCCTAACTTAATGCGGGCAGTCCCCGGCTTGAGATCGAGCTCATCTTGAACAACCAAAATATCTGCAGGTGTCATTTTATGAAAGCGACAAAGTGCACCTACTGCTTGGCCACTGAGATTCATGTAAGTGCTAGGCTTGAGAAGAAAAAGATCCCCATCTTCCCATTTTGCTTTCGCAACTTTTCCATTGAAGCGTTTTTCAGACTCAAAGCGAACATTCAATTGTTTAGCGAGGACGTCAACAAACCAGAAACCAGCGTTATGCCGATCTGCTTCGTGTTCATCTCCAGGGTTGCCAAGGCCAACAATTAATTTAGTCATAACGAGAGTTTAAAGACTTAGAAGCTTTTCTACAAAAAAGAAAACAGAAAGCCCGCTTGCGCGGGCCTTCTGAACACAAAGAATAAGACTTTAGTGAATCAAGACTTATCTTTGTCTTTGCCTGCAGGAGCAGCGGGAGCAGCAGCATCAGCAGCAGCGGGAGCTGCAGCAGCTGCAGGAGTGTCTTCCTCAGTTTCTGCAGCTTTAACTGCTGGAATACGTGCGTTTGCAATCACTGGGTTCTCTTGCTCAACGTGTAATACCAAGCTAACACCTTTTGGCAATGTAACGTCTTTTGCATGAATGGAATGACCCACTTCAATTTTGCTCAAGTCCACTTCAATAAAGCCTGGCAAGTCTGCTGGCAAGCAAGAAATTTCCAGATCGTTAAGGATGTGGCTAACAACAGCACCTTGCAATTTCACAGCAGCTGAAACCTCAGCGTTAGTGAAATGCAATGGAACGCGCATATGAACTTTCTCGGTCGCGGATACGCGCTGGAAGTCAATGTGCAATACCAATGGCTTAAATGGATGCATTTGGTAATCACGCAACAACACTTTTTGTGTTTTTCCGCCGATTTCCAAATCTAAAATAGACGAGTGAAATGCTTCTTTACGGAGAGCATGAAACAGTGCGTTGTGGTCTAACTCGATAACAGCGGCTGTATCTTTACTACCGTAAACGATTCCCGGAGTTTTTCCGGAATTGCGCAGACGGCGGCTCGCACCCGTTCCCTGTACGCTTCTTTCAAAGGCTACTACTTTCATATTAAATTCCCTAGTTAAGGTTAATTCCCGTTCGCGACCAAACAGAAAAGCCTTCGATTATATCGTGGGAAAGGGAGTTTTTGCCTACAAACACCTCAAAACTGCCAAAAAACAGGGTAAAACAGGTATTTTTGCCCTATTCAGCAAACATCGACATTACTGAGTCACCCTTGCTAATACGCGAGAGGGTTTCTGCCAGTAGGGGGGCAACTGTCAATTGACGAATTTTGGCCACTTTCATGGCTTCAGGCGTTAATGGGATGGTATCGGTAACCACTAATTCATCAAGTGCAGAGGCGGCTATACGAGCGACAGCACCGCCGGATAGGACTGCATGGGTACAGTAGGCGGTAACACCCTTGGCACCACGCTCTTTAAGCGCTTCAGCAGCTTTACAGAGGGTTCCACCAGTATCGATAATATCGTCCATGATGACGCAATGACGGCCTTCAACTTCACCAATTAAATGCATGACTTCAGAAACGTTTGCCTTAGGACGGCGTTTATCAATAATAGCCAAATCAGTACCGAGTTGTTTAGCCATTGCACGAGCACGAACTACACCACCAATATCTGGAGAAACGATGATGAGATCTTTTTGGGTTTTCTGTGCCTCAAGATCAGCCAAGAGTACTGGTGAGGCATAAATATTATCTACCGGGATATCAAAGAAACCTTGGATTTGGTCTGCATGCAAATCCATCGTCAGAACGCGCTCAATGCCAGCAACCGATTGGAGCATGTTGGCGATGATGCGGGCAGAGATTGCAACGCGGGCAGAGCGAGGTCGACGGTCTTGGCGGGCATAGCCAAAGTAAGGAATGACTGCGGTGATCCGACCAGCTGATGCACGCTTAAGGGCATCAATCATGATCATCAGTTCCATCAAGTTGTCATTGGTTGGTGCGCAGGTCGATTGAATCACTACAACATTTTTGCCGCGGACATTTTCTTGGATTTCGACTTGAATCTCACCATCTGAGAAACGGCCTACGAAAGCTTTACCCATTTTGATTTTGAGTTCTTTGGCAACCGCTTCAGCCAAAATTGGATTTGCGTTACCTGTGAAGAGGGTCAGTAAATCAGAGTGGGAAGAGGCAGTCATAGGATCAAGGGCTTTATCGGGTCAAAAGGTTATCTTTATCGTTTCTACAGTATTTGGCAGGGGAAGAAGGATTCGAACCTTCGCATGCTGGAATCAAAATCCAGTGCCTTAACCAGCTTGGCGATTCCCCTACAGCTCATTCTGAAGAAATCAAATTGTAAGCGGGATTTTTATTTAAGCCCC
>CAIVXR010000184.1 GCA_903909925.1 uncultured beta proteobacterium
AACTGTTTAACAGCCTTCACTACTTCAACAGTATTGGCGCCTGGTTGTCGCAAAATCGCAATAGCAATGGAGCGCTCGCCTTGGGAGGTCGCCAAGGTTTTAACATCTTCATAACTCTCAACGACGTCAGCAACATCTTTAAGGTAGATTGGTAAACCATTTTTCTGGCTAACGATCAGATTGGCAAACTCTTCAGGCCTGACTAATTGTGGATTAGCATAAATTGTGATCGCTTGACGTGGCCCATCTAGCACGCCCACAGGGCTATTCGAGTTGGCTTTATTGATCGCAACAGAAATATCGTCAACGGTAAGATTGCGATTGGCTAAAGCATCTGGGTGTACTTGAACGCGCACTGCATAACGTTTAGCACCATAAACCAAAACCTGAGCAACGCCGCTAATGGTAGAGAGGTTTGGTGAGAGTAAATTTTCAGCATACTGATTGATATCCGAAAGACTAATAGAAGGTGAGCTCATGCGCACCACTAATACCGGAGTATCGGCAGGATTGATCTTGCGATACGACGGTGGCACAGTCATCTCAATCGGTAGTCTTTTTTGCGCCCGCAAAAGTGCTGCTTGAACGTCTACAGCAGCTTTATCGATGTCACGATCATTATTAAATTCCAGTGTGACGCTGGTGCTACCAAGAGAGTTCGTTGAGCTAATAACGGTGATGCCATCAATCGTTGAAAACTCTTTTTCTAATGGCAGAGCAACTGCAGAAGCCATATTCTCTGGTGAGGCGCCTGGAAGAGAGGCGCTAACGGAGATGATCGGTGTATTAAAGCTAGGTAAAGCCGCTACTGGAATATTGACATAAGCGACTGCTCCGGCAATCACGGTGGCCACTGATAGTAGCACCGTCATTACCGGACGCCGAATACATAATTCGGAGAGCGTCATTTTTTATCGGTAGTCGAAGGAGTTGCGGAAGGGGCTGGCGCCGCTGGCGTAGTTGGTGCAGAGCTTGCACTAGGTGCGCTAGCTGGGGCGGACTTTGCTTCAAGCACTTTGCTACCAGGGCGTAGGTTTTGTTTACCCTCAACCACTACTCTGTCTCCAGCTTCAATGCCAGTGACGACAGAAGAGCCTTGGTATTCATAAACCACTTTGATTGGCTTTGATACTGCTTTGCCATCTTTATCGACGACATAAACTAACTTGCCGCGAGGATTAATTACAACAGCCTGTGAGGGAATGGCTAAAGCATCTTTGAGAGTGCTGGCAATTAGTGAAACGCGCGCGAACTGGCCTGGCAACAAGGTTTTGCTGTCGTTCGGAATTTGTGCTTTCACGCGCACAGCCGCAATCGAAGGGTCCACTTGATTATCAATCACGAGAACTTTACCTTCGTATGTTTTTTTGCCACTTTCACCCACTGTTACTTTGACAGACATTGCATCGCCATCTAACTGGTTCTCGAGCATCACAGGGATATCTTTTTCTGGAATGACAAACTGAACATTGATTGGATTGAGTTGGGTAATGGTTACCATCGAGCCTACACTCGAGGTTGCTGTGGAACTAGTAGCAGTAGAAACAATATTGCTTGCCTGGACTAGAGAGCCAGGGAAGACGTTGACAATACCTGCACGACCATCGATTGGTGAGCGGATGTAATCAAAGGAGAGTTGCACCTCTGCAGCTCTGGCTGCAGCTTGAGCTGATTTGGCGTTGGCTAAAGTCGTTTCAAGACCGGCTTTAGAAATGAAGTTTTTGGCTACAAGCTCTTTTGCTCGCAAATATTGTTTTTGAGCATCGTCAGCTAAAGCTTTGAGCTTTTCATAATTGGCTTTGTCATTACGATCATCTAGGACAAAGAGTAGGTCGCCAGCTTTTACTTCTTGACCATCCTTCACTTCAATCTTGGCAACCGTATTAGTCACCATTGGGCGAATATCCACAATATTGGCTGAAACGATGGTGCCAGATGCTTCCATGACCAGAGGAATATCTTTTTTCTCGACCACGATAGAACTGATTGTTACAGGGCCGCCCGCCTTGCCAGATGCAGGGAAGAAATAATCGTAAGTTTTAGATCCAGCATAAAGAATGATTACTACTAGCAAAATGCGCCACTTAAAACGGATCGCAAAAGCCTTCGCGGTGGCGTAATCCAATTTCTTCACTTGACCAATGTATTGGTTTAATTGGGGAGAATATTTTTTCCACAGGGCGCATAGACGAGCCATGCCCACATCTTTCATTTGCACTAATTTGGCAAATAATTTATCGAGAGAAGATTCTATTTTTGACACAGTCTCGTTTTTCTTGGTTTTTATACAGTTTTTATGCCGTTTTAGGGCTTTTAAGTCCCGCCCATTCTCTCATAAGACTGTCTAAATGGCCCTTTTGGAGGGGATTATTGCCATTAGGGCAAAAACTCTTCAACACCCTTATTGGCTAGCTGGTCAGCGAGTTCATTGCCGGGGTGGCCATCATGGCCTCTGACCCAATGCCAGGAGATCTGGTGATCAGGCAAAAGGGCGTCTAATTCTTGCCAAAGATCAGCATTTTTGACTGGATCCTTGCTGGCAGTCCTCCAACCCCGTTTTTTCCACCCCTCAAGCCATTCTGTCACCCCTTTTTGGACGTATTGGGAGTCAGTCCAGAGTTCAACAGTGCTTCTTTGTTTAAGGGAGCGCAAGGCGAAGATAACGGCACTAATTTCCATGCGGTTGTTGGTTGTGAGTTTTTCACCGCCATGAATATGTTTTTCATGGCCACCTGAACGCAATACAGCGCCCCAGCCACCGGGACCAGGATTACCTTTGCAGGCGCCATCGGTATAGATGACGATATGGGGTATGTGTGGTGCAGATTTGGTTTCGGACATTGCTCTAATTTACTGTCTCTTGGATTTCTTGAAGTTGATTGCGTTCTGCTGCTGGAGTAAGTTGTTGAATAGCAGGAATTCGCACAGGTGCGATTTGCCCAATGAGGCGAATACCTTGTTGACGTTTAATTGCTGAGACTAAGAATACTGCACCAAAGATAGGCCACCAACGATTACCCATCGATTCTAAGAAATCCATGCGACCCATAGAGGACTGGCCTTGCAGGGGAAGTTTATAGCAGCCAAAGTGGCCACGATCTAATGAGAAGTTGAGTAACTTCAGCCAATCTTTAATGCGAATCAGGCTAATAAATTGACCATCACGGGGCAAGTAGGGGCTACCAATCAATCTACTGCAGTATTGTCTAGCACCCCACAAACTGGCTGGATTAAACCCAGAAATAATCAGACGACCTTCAGGACGTAAGACGCGATCGACCTCGCGCAAAATTTGATGTGGATCTGTTGCAAATTCGAGAACGTGGGG
>CAIVXR010000185.1 GCA_903909925.1 uncultured beta proteobacterium
GCGCCAAATCCAGGAACATTAGAAAGACCATGTGCTAAATCACGGCCAAAAGAAACATTGTAGTTTGGATCATTGGACTTATCTAAAGATGACTTAAAGTTTGGCACTACACGACCAAGAATATTACGTTCTAAAGAACCAGCAACGCTAGCGCCAAGTGCTGCTCCTTCTGGTCCAAGAACAGAGCCGATAGCCCCACCAGCAATAACACCTAATGTGCCAAATATTCCAGCGGCAGGTCCTTGGTCAGCCCAAAGGCTATGAATAAATTTGTAATCCTTTTGCACTTCTTGCAATGGCTTAGAAGCCCAACGTGCAAGTGTGCCAATAACAGGAGTATTGGAAACAAAACCAGTAACGGCTCCAGCAACATCCTTTGTATCTTTAAGAATATTATTCCACCATCCGCCTGAATTATAGGTTTGTTGGTGTTGCTGTAAAGCATTAGCAGTCTGAGAAACAGAATCTACTGATGCAAGAGTATTGGCAGCGCTTGGGTCATTAGATTGAATAGCAGCTGCTTTAATAGCAGAAGATGCACGAGGATACGATTTAGCAATTTGATTGCCTAGGTCAATTCCAGTTTCATTGGGATTTGTCGCCATAGGTTATTTTCCCAATAGTTGCGCTAAGCGTTGCAATTCAGGAGAAGCATCTGGGCGTGATGCTAGTGCTTGTACGGCTTGCTTGGCAGAAGATCCTCCTGCTTGCATAGGCATATTGCCAAGGATTGATGGTCCAGGTCCAGGTCCTAGCGGTGAACCAGCAGTAACTGGTTCATTAGGGCGCATGGTTGGAGCAGTCAATGGAGTAATAGGTTGACCTGCTTGTGCTTGTTGTTGCCCACTTTGCTGTGCTTGCTGTGCAGGCAAAGCCGATGGTGTTGCAGACTTTGACATAGGAGCAGATGCTTGTAAATCCATTAGCTCTTGTCCATCGCCATAATTAGGCATACCAGAGATATACCGTTGTGCTTGCTTTGATGCTGGTCCGCCATCGGTTCTGCGACTCATCGCTCCAGGGCCTGATGTCATTGCCGGCTTATTTGCCTGTGGCATCTTATTCTCCCTTGTTTAGTGTTTCAATGGTACGGGCGGCATACTCGTGAAACGATTTTTGATCATCCACGAAACTTGCATGTGTATCTATCATGTGCGTTAGCACAGAGAAAAAATTTGAAAAGACGGTGAATATGTCCGACACCGTATCGGCAAACAGGGCAAGCAAATCCCAGCCACTAATGTGTACTGGCTTACGCCCACCCTGTTCATCGTAATTCATTTGATTACTTCATTGGCTTTCCGGCAGTGTTGCCTGTGCCTTTTGTTCCTGAAGGTTGTACGCTGTACTTGATTGTTGAAGCGCCAGCCTTAGATGCTCCAGCCTTTGATTGAATCTTTGCGCCTTGTACAGGTGCTACGCCATGTCCGCCTTGATTTGCAGGCTTAGGAACTGACGCTCCGAGTTTTGATTTTGTTGCCATTGTTTATCTCCTATAGGTTTATTTTCTCACCAGAAACGTTAGGCTGGTGAGCGTCTGGATACAGACGCAGCAAGCTGCGGTGAACCAGAAGAAGAAAGTCCTGCAAGCAGGTTCTGTAGTGCAGAGCCTCCACCTTGCGGTGCTGACATTGGAGCGCCACCTTGCGGTGGAGTAGGCTCCCCAGTAGGAGCCTGACCTGGGGCTTGTGCCTCACCAGCGGCTGCAACTTCTGGGGAAACTTGAGGTGCAAAGGCTTGGGCAATAACATCTTCAATGTTATCTCCAGCCATGCGGCCTTTAATCGCTGCTGCGATTGCTGTAATAGCCTTTGAAGGGTCTTGCCCTTGCATTGCCATTGAAGGAATAGCCTGAGCATAAGCCGCTACCGATTGCATAAGAGCATCGCGTAGTTCTTCTACTTCTACTCGTTCTTCTTCCATAGTGACGTTCATTTCCCATGGCATCTGACGGCGTAAGAAATCTCTAGAAATAAGTTTATCACCTCTGGCTTGCAAACCAAATACTAATGCGCGGTTTGGATCAAGTCCTGCCATCATGCCGTAAGAGACATCGCACCAGTAATCGCCTTGAATATCCTTTTTAGGGGTGTAGGTAATTTCATAAGGAGCGCCAGCGTTAACACCACGTACTTCTTTTTCAACATCGCCAAATAACTTCTCATCCATCATAAAACAGATGCGGATAAGGTGGCGGAATGCTTCTGCAAAGACTGCTTGTGCTGTCTTGACTTGAGTGTCAAATCCACCCATAAGGGCTTCTACGCCACGGCCAGTAACGATAGAACCTGATTGCTGTCCTAGACGGCCTTGTGGGTAGCGTGAGCCTACTCGTAGTTCTTGGTCAAGGGCTGCTGTCTCTTGGAAAATTCCATTAGGAATATCAAGACCGACACGGCGAATCTTCTCTGGGTTAGCAGAACGGATGGTTGCATCTGGGCCAATTTCAAGAACGTTAACATCAGAAGGAAGGGCAAATGGAGCCTGTACTGATTTCTGTGCGGCTTCCAACTGAAGGGTGGCAAATCGTGCGCGGGCTACTTGCACCCACATAATGTCATCAAACTGTCCACGTTGGTTCTCATCTGAGTCAACGCCAGGGCGGGTAGCAATAACTACAGGCAATTCGCCAAGTGTATTGACTGCTCGCTCAAGGACAAGGTTTTTGCGCTCAGGTACAAAAAGGACCAACTCGTCCTTATCCTGATAACGGTATACCTCAAGTAATCGCTCAGAATTGCGGTCCTCATATTGTCCACGAATCATTGACTCCATTTCAGGAAAGTCATTGCACAATTCGCGCACTGTCTTTTGATAGCGCTTGGTATAGGAAAGCAACTTGCCAAAGCGGTCATGCTCTGGGTATGAGCCAATGGGATTATCAATGCGAATCATTGGGCGATTATTTTCATAATCAGGCTCAACGATAAAAGCAAGCATTCCAAAGGTAAGATAACGGTCTGCGCCGGTATACATCAAAGTTTGTAGATTACATGAATCACGATAGCCAGAAGCAATCATGGTGCGCTTATCAGCGCGTTTTCTGGCACGGTCAGAGATAGCATCTGTAGTGTCACAGTTAAATGCTGGAAGCGGAGCAATAACTTCTGCTACATCTCGAGCCGCAATGTCAATAAAGTTTGACACCATTGGTTTAGGAAATTCATCGGGGAACATTCCTGGAAATACCTGTTGAATGTCTCCTTGGCGGATAGACATAAGATCAGACCAGCGCGAATCGCGTGTGTGGTTTCTATCGCGTAACTTCTTGACTTTAGTTGCCAAAACATCAATATCTTGGGCCATAGAAGGTACCTCCATTCGCTGCTAGTTTTTCATTCATCTTTGCGTATTCTTCAAGGTTTACTACTCTGCGGCTGGCAATCTGATTGCGCGTGGCAAACGGATTTTTAACAAACGTTCCGCCATAAGCACCAGCTTGGTTGATATAGTCACGCATCTGCGTCTCTGCAAACCAGAGAGCCATAGGGCCATCTTGCTTATTCTTTGTGCCTGCTGACCAAGTAATCAACTGCTCGATAAGAGCCTTGATATGTTCGTTGTCGGCTCGTGGCAAATCCAATATGTTGGAGCCTTTAATATGCTTGCCTTGGTTGTCAAGCGAGCCGAACAATCCCGCCATAGATGCCACACCGAATTCAGCATCCATCTTGTTTGCGCCCGTATAGTGTTGAACGAGCCTGATACCTCTAGAGGCGAGGTGGCGGTTAATTTCTTCATCTTGGGTGAGAAAGAGCTGAAAAGCATTCTTCTCAATAACCCATACCTTTGGGTTGTACTTTTCTGTCCAGCCCTTAATTAAGTCTCTAATCATTTGCGGTGTCGGTGCTGGCATCTTTGATGCTTCAAGCAAATATCGTTTGCCTGTGGTTCTATCTCCTGCATAAGCGATAGAGAATGTATCTCCTGACATGGCAGGATCCATAGAGCAAACAACGTACTGGTCATTGAGCGTGGCTGGCTGTCCTGGTCCACCAGGAATGAGTGGGCCAATAGGGCGCATACCGCTAATAGAACCGCGTACTGCTTCTGGAGAAAATATTGCTGATGATTCAACATCTTGCTGCTGGTAGACCATTGCCCAAGTCTTTGGGTCAATAAGTCCACGGCGTCTGCGAAGGTGAGGGCCAGACCAGCGTGGGTATAAACCTTCTGCATCTGGGAGCGTGTCATCTGCATCCCAAGGGCGGTCTGACTTAGGCCAGAGTGTTACCCACTTGTTTGGGTCATCGTGAAATTCCAGAACGGCTGGCATGGCCAAGTAAGTCCAAGGCGAGGTACCGTCTGGGTACCTGTCTGGGTTACGCATCTCTCGGTATAGATCCATTGGGTCTACTCGAGTACCTACGCACAGAATCTTTCCCGTTGGTCCAACACGAGTTAAGACTTCCTGCTGAATCCAGCGAATCTGCTTTTCGTATTCTCCAGCGTTAGCCAAAGTCACACAGTCATCGAGAATGATTAAATCTGCACGGGCGCCATAAATCTGGCCGCCAATACCTAGAGCTTGAACGGTAGGGTCTTTTTCACCTGAGTCGCGTTCTAAGTAGATAGCGTCTGATGTCCACTTATCTGCCGTTGCTTTGAAGCCTTCAACTGGTGCGTATCGTCTTTGCAGTTCTGCCCACTGAGGCTGTGTTAGCCTTTGCTTGATGGCATAAAGAAATTCCTTTGCCATACCTTGAGTTTTAGAAACGAGCTTGATACGAACGTTAGGATTAGTGACGATTCTGTATGTCACATAGTCTATGCTGACTGTCATGCTTTTAGCGTGTTCCGGCGGCATATTGACCAGAACGTAATTCTTAAAGCCTTTTTCATACATCATATTGCCATGAAGCCAGGCTGGTTCACCTTCTTCTAAAAGAGAGGTGATATTGCGTTGATGATCAAAAGTGCGGGAATTGAGATATTTGGTTCTAAATTCTTCAAAGCTAATTTCGGTATCTTCTTGAGATACTACGCCTTTACGCTTTTGCAAGACTCGCAGTAGGTCAATGGCTTCTTTGAATTGAGGGTCTGAGGAGCGATAATATTCATAAGACTTGACAGACTTGCCAACTGCGCGGCAAGCATCTTCCACAGTCACGCCTTCTTCAATCAGCGCAAGAAGGCGTTTTTTAGCATCGCTGGCCGACAAGGTAGCACCTGATGCTAGCTTGTATGCGTTGCGGTCTTTTACCTCGCTGAGTTTTTTTGCCACTGGGTATAAATCCTTTAAGTAGTGCGCCCTATGGGGCGCCTTTGGGTTATCCTTGGGGGCGCCTTTAGCGCCAATTATTTATTCCCTATGGGGAAGCCTGCAAGGCTTACGGCTTCCTACCAGATCGTCAGCCCCAAAAGGCTGACGTATAACCACAGTTCGTCTCACTGGCTACGTTCGCTTGAGGCTCACTCTGCCGTGAGCCGAACGGACAGACCCGTTTTATTTTATCCCCTATATATACTAAGGTGGTGGATTTAGGCTTTATCCCGCCTTTAAGGGGGTGATTTATGTCACATTGTCTATAGTCAGTATTTTATACTAGTTTTAGCTTAAAAATAATTTAGACTTATGGTTTAACAATCTCATTATTTGAGATAAATGTGGATCGTGGAGCAGCCTATATTTATAAAAAATTGTTTGGTGGATAGTATATATATAAGCACACC
>CAIVXR010000186.1 GCA_903909925.1 uncultured beta proteobacterium
AAGAAATCGTTACTAGCCACCCTGTTGTACTGTTCATGAAGGGAACTGCGCAGTTTCCTCAATGCGGATTTTCTGGGAACGCGATTAATATTTTGCGCGCAAGCGGTGTTGAAACACTCCACACCGTTAACGTCTTAGAAGATGCAGGAATTCGTCAAGGGATCAAAGAATATGCTAATTGGCCGACTATTCCTCAGCTCTATATCAATGGTGAGTTCATCGGCGGCTCAGACATCATGAGTGAAATGTTCGAGTCTGGTGAGCTCCAAAAACTAGTTAAAGCTTAATTACTTCGTATTAGCTCAGTGACTTTTGATCTAAGCTCACTTTTACTATTTGGCCTCCCCTTTGCTGTATGTGCGGGCCTTTTGGTTTATGCACAGAGCTTACGCTCTGCTCTATCGCGCTTAGAACAGCAAGTCAAAATAGAGATAGGCCTTGCAGTTAGTCTTCGTACTGAGCGCGATCAAGCGCTTCAAAACGCCATACGTCTTGAAGCAGAGTTAGATTCTGAGCGCAAACAAGGTCTTGGAAGAATCGAATCTCTCAACGAAGCTAAAGAAGCCTTAACCAACCAGTTTAAGAATTTAGCTAATGAGATTTTGGAAGATAAATCGAAGCGATTTACTGAACAAAATGCTGCCAGCTTAGATGCACTACTAAAGCCATTACAAACTAAGCTCATTGAGTTTAAAGAACAAGTGAGTACTTCTTATGGCAATGAAGCACGCGAGCGTTTTGCCCTTAAATCAGAGATAGAACGCTTAGCTAACCTTAATCTGCGTATGTCCGACGAAACGCGCTCCTTGACTCAAGCACTCAAGGGTGACTCAAAAGTCCAAGGCAATTGGGGTGAGCTAGTTCTGGAATCAATCCTAGAGTCTTCAGGTCTTCGCAAAGGTGAAGAGTATTTAGTTCAGGATAGCCATACGCAATCCGATGGATCACGCTTGCAACCAGACGTAGTGATCAAGCTTCCTGAGGGTAGAAGCCTAGTAGTAGACAGCAAGGTGTCGATTACTGCTTATTCAAGACATGCTGAGACCACTGATCCAGCTGTGGCAGAGCAAGAGCTAGCGGCTCACATCCAATCATTACGCCAACATATTCAAGGGCTATCTGGCAAAAACTACAGCTCACTCTATGGTGTTGGGTCTGTCGACTTTGTATTAATGTTTGTGCCAATTGAGCCAGCATTTTTATTGGCACTAAAGACAGCACCAAATCTCTATCAAGAAGCTTTGGCTAAGAATATCGTCTTGGTTTGCCCAAGCACTTTGATGGCAACGCTTCGTACTGTTGCTCATCTATGGAGGCAAGATCAGCAAAACCGTAACGCCCTTGAAATTGCCAAACAGTGTGGCAATCTATACGACAAGTTTGTAGGCTTCGTAGAAGATTTGGAGAAGCTTGGTCAACGTTTAGATCAAGCCCAAACCAGCTACCACGATGCCTTTAACAAACTGAAGTCTGGCAAAGGCAATCTCATTCGCACGGCTGAAAAAGTTCGAGAGCTTGGTGTTAAGCCTAGTAAAAACTTAGCCGTACCATTAATTGAATCTTCTACAGATTCTGAATAAAACAATTTAATAAATACCCCACCTGGTTTTCACCAAGCAGGGTTTGATTCAGAACTGATTTCTAAAGATAGCTCTAATTAAGCGGCCTTACGTGCGCGTGATGCAGGTGTGCTAGATTTCTTAACTTGAATCATTTGGCCTTGAATTGTCTCAATTGCTTGCTCTGCAGTTTTTTCTGCAGTTGCAAAAGCTTCTTTACTGCCAGCACGGAACTGCTCAAAA
Source organism: uncultured beta proteobacterium (assembly GCA_903909925.1). Lineage (GTDB taxonomy): Bacteria > Pseudomonadota > Gammaproteobacteria > Burkholderiales > Burkholderiaceae > Polynucleobacter. The sequence goes on from CAIVXR010000186.1 coordinate 1,803, forward strand.
CCCTGCAATGCACTACCGTATACAGTCTTGAATGAAGACAAGAAAGCATCAGAGCCAGCAGGCGCATTAGCAGTAACAGTGTTAATCCAATCTTGCAAACCATCTTGCAACTGGTCGATGCTAGCATCAACAACATTTACAAATTCTTTACTACCATCACGCAACACTTTAGCTGCCTTCTTTTGGTAAGTAATAGCTTGAGTGCTTGCAGCTTGCAACACTTCAGGTGAAAGTAGTTCAGTAACTTGCTTTGGATCTTTCGCAGTCAAGACTTGCTGGATACTGTCTTGTGTGTTAACTAAAGCGTCCTTTGAAGCGGCATAGTTCAATTCAGCTAATTTTTGGGCATTTTCTAAAACGGCTTCACTTAAAGAAAATGAAGCTTCAAGGCCTCTGCTGTTAATTTGGGACAATTTAGCGGTAATTTGATCTTGGTTCATGTATTTCTCCATAAATTAAGTGGTACAACTAGCTCATTAAGTGAAAGATTTAGAGATTGTAAGACTTGAAACATCTTAAATATTGCACTGCACCATGAAACTGTAACTGAATGAATATGGCAAATCAAGAACTTTTTGTTGCTTTGCAGCAAATACTTTATTAAAAGAGCTAATTTGAATAAAATCAAAAACTTAGAGAAGTTAAAAAATTCTCGCTCTTACCGAAAAGTAGCGTTTGCGGCCTGTTTTGGGACTTTTTTAGAGTGGTATGACTTTTTAACGTATGCCACTTTGGCGGTTATTTTTGGCCCCCTCTTCTTTCCCTCTAGCGATCCAAGCACTGCCCTGTTAGCAAGCCTAGCTACTTTTGGGGTTGGAATGGTAGTGCGCCCCATCGGCGCCGCTATATTTGGCTCCATGGGCGATCGTATTGGCCGTAAGCCCGTCTTTATGATCACCATTGCCTTAATGGGTCTTGCCACAGTCTGTGTGGGCTTTTTGCCTACCTACGCCCAAGTTGGAATCTGGGCCCCAATCCTACTGGTGAGCTTGCGTCTGCTGCAGGGGTTATCTGCCGGCGGTGAAATTGGTGGGAGTGCCGTATATCTCACAGAGCATGCTGGCAATGAATATAGAGGATTCAAGACTAGCTTTCTGCAACTCATGGGCCCACTTGGAATTTTGTTTTCTACTTTGCAAATTGCAGTCCTCAGAAATTACCTCTCGCCAGAAGAATTTGAGGCGTGGGGATGGCGAGTGCCATTTTGGATTTCGCTTGTGCTACTGATAATTGCAGTTAAAGCTCGTATGGCTCTGGAAGAAACACCGGTATTTTTGCAGCTCAGCAAAAGCAGCCAAAAAACTGAGAGGCCATTACTCAGTAATTTCCGAGACCCACAAACACGCAAGCGGATGTTTCTGCTCTTCTTTTGTATTTCTGCTGGCGGAGCAGCGCTCTTCTTCTGTGTTCAGGTCTACACCTCAATCTTTTTAAAGACCTCGGTCAAACTACCTCCTGCAGTTGTCGATCAACTGAGTATTTATTCAACATTAGCACTTTTCCCACTAACGCTTTTTGCCGGTTGGCTTTCAGATAAAGTTGGGCGTAAGCCGATTGTGATCAGCGGACTTTTGTTAGGTGCAATCTTCATCCAGCCAGCATTCCAAATGCTACAAACATTAGGCACGCAATATTTAGGGGCGCCAAATCTCAACAACCCACTCATCTTGCTCGGACTAGTTTTAACTGGTCTATCTGTATCGTTAGCTTTAGTTGTTGGCCCTCAAACAGCCCTTCTAGCAGAGCTCTTTGCTGCCAAGACTCGCAATAGTGCTGCGACTCTACCCCATAATCTTGCAGCGGGTTGGATAGGCGGACTACTACCCCTAATCGTTACTTGGATAAATCAAGAATGGGGAAGCGATTTTGCCGGTCTTTGGTATCCAACTATTTTCTTAGCAACTGGTGCAATCGTTGCCTTCATGTACTTACCAGAAACTCGGAATAATTCTTTATTAGATTAAAGCGGCTGAGCTTATAGATATAGCTTCCGAGATAGACTACGAAGCTTTTTCCTAAAACGTTTACCTTGAACTAAAGCCCTATCGAGGCTGCTAATGTCAATTTCGGCTCGTTTTAGAGCTTTCTCGTTCAGGAATACAGAGGCAAACTTTTTCATGACTGCATCTGGTGAAAATTTTTTGGAATAGCAGTCCCACTCCTGACTTTGATACCAGACCCTATCAAATTCCAAAAAGATGCGCTTGAGATCACGAGGTCCCTTATACAAAATTGCTTTTGAGCCCAAGACATCAATGTGATTTCGTTGAGGGGAAAGAGCATAAGTAATCACAGGTTTATTGTGAGTAGAAAACTCTGCACAAGCGAGGCCAAAACTCTCACCAATACCTCTAGCATGAATCATGGCATCGCAAGTATTAATAAAGCTGGATTTAAATACAGGCTCTGAATTTCCCGGCAGAAAAATCACCTGGGGATGATCTATAAAACGATCAATGTTCATAAAAATAAAATAAATCTGTGGATTTTGTTCAATTACCTCGGTAATAAGCTTCTTTACAAATTCCAAGTTAAAGCTATCGCTTCCGCCGTAGTAACCAAAAACGGTTGCGTTCTCAGAGATACCTAAACTGTTCCTTAATGAGGTGCCGGCTATGGGCAAGTCAATCATGTGCGGAACATAAGGAACTTTTCCATTAGAACATTCGTCACTTAACCATTTAGATACATACGCATAAATATCGCCATGCATCTCTTGAATCTTCTGTGGAAATACCGCATGCAATACATTTGGAATGCCTGGAAGTATGTAATCATCCCGCTCGCCCGACTTAATGAGATACATTGCGTCAATGAGAGCTAATTGGGGCATGCTCCGAATTTCACTAAATCGATCGTATGGGATTATGTGAAATTCTCTTTGGAATTTCTCAAATACCGATGACTGAACACCGCCTGACCGACGATCATAAAAAATGATTGATTCATTTCCAAGAATTCTTTGGTTTTGAAGGGCGTAATCGAAAATTGCAATATGAGTGCCCCTCAGAGACATCAAGCCTGCATCAAATCCGATTTTTTTATATGACATCTAGGGGAACATTAAATGCCGAGAAATTGATGGTGCCCCTTGTCCGACTCGAACAGACCACCTACTGATTACAAATCAGTTGCTCTACCAGATGAGCTAAAGGGGCAACGGTAATATTTTAACTTATTTCACAATTTTCAAGGAAGGTCTGCCTGTTTTAGGCCTCTGAGGGGGCTCATCTGAGGCATCTGCAATATGCAGGTCACGAGCCTGCTTAGGATCAAATGGGAAGGACATGCCTTGCCCATTCTCCCTAGCGTAAATAGCCAAAACATGACTAACCGGAACCATAATCTTCCTTGGAATCCCTCCAAACCTTGCCTGAAAGCTAATCCACTCGTTCTCAATCTGGAGCTGATGACAAGCCTCTAAGGAGAGGTTTAAAACGATCTCATCATTCTTCACAAACTCCATGGGTACTTCCACTCTAGCATCCACAAATACCGCGATGAAGGGTGTAAAACCAAAATCCGTGCACCACTGATGTAGGGCACGGATTAGATAGGGTTTATTACTTGGAACGTCAGACATGCCGACTTAAATGAACCGCTAGTAAAGCTTAGCGGCGCATTACCTTTTCGGAAGGAGTCAAAGCTTCAATATAGGCAGGTCTACTAAAGATACGTTCAGCATATTTTAAGAGAGCTGCAGCATTACGAGAAAGATCAATACCGTAGTGCTCAAGACGCCATAACAATGGTGCAATCGCTACATCTAGCATAGAAAACTCATCGCCGAGCATGTACTTATTCTTGATGAAAATAGGTGCCAACTGAGTTAAGCGATCCCGAATTGCTAAGCGTGCTTTTTCATGGGTCTTTTCAGCAGCCTTGCCTTTTTCATTCTCCAAGGCAGCAACGTGCACAAACAATTCTTTCTCGAAATTAAACAAGAAAAGGCGTGCACGCGCACGTGCAACAGGATCAGGCGGCATTAATTGCGGATGAGGAAAACGCTCATCAATATATTCATTGATGATATTTGATTCATACAAAATTAAGTCGCGCTCCACCAAGATAGGAACTTGGCCATAAGGATTCATCACCGAGATGTCTTCTGGCTTGTTAAACAAGTCAACATCACGGATTTCAAAATCCATGCCTTTTTCAAAAAGCACCAAGCGGCAGCGTTGCGAGAATGGGCAGTTAGTACCCGAGTACAACACCATCATAAATTGATTTCCTTAAATTTCTACTTCAATGCAACAAACGCACAACAGCGTTAAATCTCTTTACTCATGAGCCCTAGCTAAAGAGCTCATCTAAATATTAGTGAATATCTTTCCAATAAGCCTTATTCAAGCGCCATGCCAAGAGTGTGAAAATCGCCAAGAACAAGAGCACTACAACACCAATACGCTTGCGCTCTAGCTGCACTGGCTCAGCCATCCATGACATAAAGGCAACTAAGTCTGCAATATTGTCATCATATTCTTGTGGCTTCATGGTTCCAGGAGTTAGCTGCTCAAACCCAACAAAGACTTTTTCCATTCTGCCTTCGTCATGCGGGTCTTTACGCTCTTCAAACTTCGCAGCGCGCTCACCCTGCAACTGCCAAAGCACATGTGGCATACCTACGTTTGGATAAACCAAATTATTCCAGCCAGTTGGACGATCATCATCCTTATAGAATGTACGGAAGTACGTGTAGAGCCAATCGGTGCCGCGTGCTCTTGCTTCAACTGATAAATCCGGTGGAACTTTACCAAACCATACTTTGGCATCTTTTGGTGACATCGCAATGGTCATTAAATCACCAACCTTAGCATCGGTCAAAATCAAGTTGTCTTTGATTTGCTGATCGGTCAAGCCAATATCGCGCAAACGGTTATAACGCACACTAACAGCAGCGTGGCAGTTCAAGCAATAGTTCACAAAAATCTTTGCGCCGTTTTGTAAAGAAGCATTGTTGCTGACGCGGTTAGGTGCCTTATCTAAAGGAAAGCCACCTTCATTTGCGCTTGCAGTAGCGCCAAAGCCCAGGGCAACAACTAATACTGTTACGTGGCACAAGCCCATCAAAGTTTGCAGAATTTGTTTCATACTAGTTCCTAATTTCTCTTAGCTGTTATCTCAGGCGTGAATTAATGGGACTCAAAAGTAACGCGTGTTGGAACCGGCTTAAATGTACCAAGCTTGCTCCAGAACGGCATTGCCAAGAAAAAGCCCAGATAGTAAATAGTACAAATCTGAGAAATCTTTTCATATACGGGTGAAGGTGGCTCGATGCCCAAGTAACCCAAAATTACAAAGGTCACTACAAAGATGCCATAAATATATTTATGGAACTGAGGACGATAGCGGATGGACTTCACTGGGGAGTGATCTAACCATGGCAAGAAGAACAGGATCACTACAGAAGCGCCCATGATCACAACACCCCAGAACTTCGCATCAAGCACATAAAAACCACCAGCCAAAACTAGTGCGATGGCCACGCAAGCACCCTTCACCTTGAAATCTTTAGACTGAAGGGCAAACATTCCCAATATCACTGCCAAGAAAATCCACAAAGGCGTTAAGAAGCTAGAAGTGGTTGCACGCAACATAGAGTAGAACGGCGTGAAATACCAGACTGGTGCAATATGCGAAGGGGTTACAAATGGGTTCGCTGGTATGAAGTTATTTGCCTCTAAGAAGTAACCGCCCATCTCTGGTGCGAAGAAAACAATCGCAGCAAAAATGATCAAGAAACCGCCCAGATACATCACGTCATGAACGCTATAAAAAGGATGGAAAGGAATGCCATCAACAGGATGACCCTTTGCATCTAAATTCTCTTTAATTTCTACACCATCAGGATTATTTGAGCCTACTTCATGCAATGCAAGGATATGCGCTGCCACTAATCCAATGAGTACTAATGGAATGGCAATCACGTGAAACGCAAAGAAGCGGTTAAGGGTAGCATCGCCAACAACATAATCGCCGCGTAACCACAAAGAAAGATCTGGACCAATCAATGGGATTGCAGAGAATAAATTCACAATGACTTGAGCGCCCCAGTAGGACATTTGTCCCCATGGAAGCAAGTATCCAAAGAATGCCTCGCCCATCAAGGCCAAGAAAATTGCGCAACCAAAAATCCAAATCAGTTCACGTGGCTTACGATATGAACCGTAAATCAAGCCGCGGAACATGTGCATGTAAACCACCACAAAGAACATCGAGGCGCCAGTCGAATGCATGTAACGAATGAGCCAACCGAAAGGAACCTCACGCATGATGTATTCAACAGACTCAAATGCCTTGGCAGCATCTGGCTTGTAGTTCATGGTCAAGAAAATACCGGTAGTGATCT
>CAIVXR010000187.1 GCA_903909925.1 uncultured beta proteobacterium
GCTATGGGTAATGCCGCTTGGGTTGGTGTTGCCTTAAAAGATATTTTGAAGGCGGCCAATCCTGGTGGCGGCGCTAAGCAAGTTACATTTAACGGTTTAGATCAGCCAGTATTACCAAGTGATTCTGATTTTGTAAAAGGTTTGGATATTGACCATGCTATGGACGGCAATGTCATGGTTGCCTACCAAATGAATGTAACAGACATTCCCTTCTTAAACGGCTATCCAATTAAATTAATTGTGCCCGGCTATTACGGCACATATTGGGTCAAGCACCTTAGTGAAATTAAAGTGGTTGATGATGTCTACAACGGTTATTGGATGAATCCCGCTTATCGCATACCCGATAACGACTGTAATTGCGTTGCGCCTGGAACAGCCCCTTCTAAAACGATTCCAATTAATCAATTTACGATTCGCTCTTTCATCACCAACTTTACAGACAGTAGTGTTGTTACGGTTGGAAAGCCAGTCCAAGCAAGAGGTATCGCCTTTGATGCTGGCTATGGCATCAAGAAAGTGCTGTTCTCTCAAGATAATGGACAAAATTGGACTGAAGCAAGATTAGGCCAAGATCTGGGTCGTTTCTCATTTAGAGAGTGGCGTATTGAATTTACGCCGAAACAAAAAGGGACATTGGACTTAAGGGTTAGAGCCTTTAATCATGCTGGTCAAGTTCAGCCAATGACCGCAACTTGGATGCCTGCTGGATACATGCGAAATATCGTGGAGACCGTCAAGGTCACTGCAGTTTAAGGAGAAGAATATGAAAAAAATTATCCTTCTTCTAGCCGCTATTACTTTTACACAACTAGCTCAAGCTAAAACAATTGAGTTGCCAGCTGATACTGTTTTATGGAGGCCATCAGATTTGCCAGGTTATCAGCTGACCTTGCAAAAATGCTCTGCTTGTCACTCTGCTCACTATGCAGAATATCAACCACCCAATACGGGTGTGGGTTATTGGAATGCTCAAGTACTCAGAATGAAAAATGTCTTTAAGGCACCTATTACCGATGAAGAAGTTCCAGTGATTGTGGACTACCTGAATAAGACTTATGGGGCTAATCGAAAATAAGCCTAGGCAATCTTGACTCTAGCCACCCATTTTAAATGGACTAATGCGTTAAACCTGAATCACCAGCAGGGTGTTTGGTAACTTTAAATGGAGATATCAATGAATCGTATTAAAAGCGTATTCATTGGCTTAATTGCTACCGCTACATTAGTTGCATGTGCATCGATGAGTGGTGGGGCAATGGCGCCATACACCAAAGTAAATGACGGGATGCTGGTAGGCAGCAATAACATGACCCTCTATACCTTTGCCAAAGATACATCTGGCTCAGGCAAGTCCATGTGTAATGGCCCATGTGCCGCTAATTGGCCGCCACTGTTAGTTGATGGTAGTCCAGCAGTATCGGGCGACTATTCTGTAATCACTCGTGATGATGGCAAGAAACAATTGGCTTATAAAGGCATGCCCCTGTACTTCTGGGTTAAAGATACTAAACCAGGAGATAAAACTGGAGACGGTTTTTTAAATGGCGCTTGGAAAATTGTGAAAATGTAATACCTACAAAGCAAGGTTACTTATCCTAGGACTTAGATGATTCGGTCCCGAGCCACCATGGATGAATAAAACCACCTGCGGGTGGTTTTATTTTGTCGGTTTATCCGACAAAATTGCCATCTGACCGCCTGTTAATGGCGTGCCTAATCTCAATACCTTAGACTTATTTATAAAGTTTATGATGAAGAATATTTATTAACGCAACCAAAATATTAGGTGTCAATAATGGGGGAAAACCTGAAGAAAGATGAGCTCGATAGGGCGTATAACAATTCATTAGCTGTGGCAAATAGCAACCAGATTATTGAGACTTGGATGAAAACTAGCTCTCAGGTGCGAGGGAAGATAGCAGGTGAGCTAGACATTGGATACGGTGCGCATCCTAGGCAGTCATATGATTACTTTTCAGCTGGAGATAGCTCTCCAGTGATAGTTTATATACATGGGGGCTGGTGGCAAGCTCGATCTAAAGATGATTTCACATTCATAGTTCCCCCATTACTAGATCTTGGCTTTAGTGTTGCAATGCTAGGTTATAGATTAGCGCCTGATGCGACCATAGATCAAATTGTTTCTGATGTGCGTACTGGGTTAAGTGCAATTGAAGTCAAGATTCAATGCGAGAGAGGGTCGTTTCCAGGGTTCCATCTTCTTGGGTGGTCTGCAGGGGCACATTTGGTTACTTCAGTATTAAATGAGTCTAATGTTAAGGATGGACTTTGTATCAGCGGAGTCTATGATTTAGAGCCGATTCGGCATTGCTATGTAAATGATAAATTACAGCTCAATCGTGAGATTTCTTTAGCTAACTCTCCAATTATCAAAACCAATCATTTTGGAAAGAGAATAGATTTATTTGTCGGCAGTGCTGAGTTGCCACAAATGCAAGAGCAGACCATAAAGTTTTATGACTACCGAAAGACAAACGCGCAATCAGGCGACTTTCAGGTACTAAATAGTTTTAATCACTACACCATCTTTGATGAGGTGGTTAGGGTTGACGGAGCGATATATAAGAGTCTAAAGAAGAGGGCGCTAGGCTGACTGAGGGTGTCATTAATCTCAATGGATTCCTAATGATTATTGCAACACTGATGGCACGTTTTCTTATGTCTGCTCAATTTTCGAGTTTCTAAGGCATGGGTTGATCTTTAAGTATCTTGCTCTTTCTTCTTCTGATCCTTTTCTCGTTCTTTTTTCAGGTCACGTAATTGCCACCATGCAAATAGCAAAACCCCGCCAAAGAACAGCACTACTTCAATCAAGATAACGGGAGCAAAGTCTTCCATAGATTTCCTAAAATCTAGGTACTCATTTTAGGGTCTGCAATACATGCCTTCATTGCCTTTAACTCTGCAGCCTTGAGCCACTCGGGTTTTACCTTTGGGTCCATTACTAATTCATTAATCTGCCTATTATTTGCACTTTTTGAAATATATTCCGCTAGGCAAGAGCAGTAGGGCTTAAAGTCTTCCTCAGTCAGAGTTTTCTTTTTAATATCTTTATGCTCTAGTACCTGTTCTTGAGCACAGCTTTTCTGAAAGTCACTAGAAATAGCTTGGGCTTGGGTCTGTCCAGTAAGTGATAGAAACAAACAGATGATGAGTAACTTTGATTTGAACATTTTCAATCCTTATTTATCCATAAACTCTTCGATACGAGTGTGCAGCCACGCCATCTTTAAGGGCTTCTCTTACCGGGATGGCAATTAAATCAATACTTTTATTTACCAAGATTTTTTCTAGTGTAGAGGGAATTGGCCTTTTGAGTTTGGCATGAGCCCAACTTGGAAGATTGATAAAGCCAGCCTTACTGATTAACTTTACAAAAGGCTTGGATTGCAGATTGCTGGGAAAGTCATCTAAAAGTAAAATGATGCTTTGAGCACGCTCCCCATAGTGAAGCTCTGGAAAATAAGCTTCAATTGCTTTCTGTGCTCCCTTAAGGCTATCTGGCAGGTCTTGGGCACCCAGCATTTCTCCTAAAGTCTTCATTTCTTTAAAGTATTGATCTTGTTCCTGCAAGGTGAGCTTTGGGTATCGATAGTTTTGGTAGGCCTCTAGAAAACTTAGAGTCTCAGTCAGATGGACCCATGCTAAAAGATGGGGATCTGTTGCTAGGTAGGGCTTTCCAAACTCATCGTTGCCATGAATATGCTGATGTATCTTATTCACCTTATTAATAATCTCATGAGCCATGTCATGGGATCCATAGGTTGTGGCAGCAATAAAGTAGGCAGTTCTACCCAATCTTCCTTTGAGATCTTTTCTAAAGCTTGAGTGGTCCCAGACGCCTGCTAATGCTTGGGGATGGAGTGCTTGCAGGACTAAGGAGCTAATTCCTCCAATCATCATCGATATAAAGTCAGCGTGAACTCTCCAGGCGATGGACTCTGGACCAAAGAGTCCCCGGTCTCCCTTGGGGGAAAGAAAAGCTACTGGAGGGCCGCTACTGCCGCCGACCATCTCTCGTATCGTTTTCCGAATGAGCTCATCAAGCATAGCGTCAATGCATCATTTGACTTCTTAAATCGTCGTCTTCAATGATTTCTGAAATCAGATCGAGCCTGATTCTAGGGTTGGTTTGTGCGAGTAGGTGGTTCTTTTGAATTAAGGAGATTGGCAGAAGCTCGGCAAGGCGATTAGAAACCCAGCCACAATCATCAACCTTAAAGGGCTTCTTAAACGGAGCATCATCTAAGAGATCTTGGCTTTGTATTACTGAGATGATTTCATCAAGTAATTTTGCTGCTTTTTGATGCTCCTGTGGAATGGGTGTAACCGGATCATTTTCTAAAAGTGCAATCTCACCAATCCACAGGCCATTGGCTTCTTGTTGGCTACTGAGTAATTTAAAGCGCTGCGTACCAAATGATTTAGTCATGTATAGAGCAGGCTGGACAGGATCAAAGTCTTCAATTTGAGCCAGGGTGCCAATTTCAGAAAAATACAAAGAGACATCCTCTTCGTTAGAGTCTGAGTTTTTGATAATGCTCACAACACCAAATTCAGTCTTTTCTCGCAAGCATTGCTTAATCATGTCGAGGTAACGCGCCTCAAAAATCTTCAGGGCAATTACCCCATCAGGAAACAGAACGGTGCCAAGGGGAAATAGCGGTATTTTGCTGCGGGTAAGCGTGGAATTTGTCATTTATTTAATGTAACGGATTTACATCATTTTTGCTGATTGCCAACTAGCCCTACAAATACCCTATATTTGGCTTAGCCCCCAACACGAAATCCTATTTCCGTTTACATTAGAAGCTCAATATTGGGAGATATTCATGGTACAAAAAATTCGCATTAAGCTTGCTCGTTGGATTCTTGGTAAACATTGCCCTTGCTACCAGATGGGTTATCACACCATGGTCGATTTTCAACAAAGAAGCGCTGACCAGTTGGCTAAAGCCCAAGAGCGCAATCAGACTCACTAGTTCTCAAGGTATTCTCGGGCGCTCGATATGAGTATGAAACGTTGGCAAATGCGCAGAAATTGCGCTCTGTCGCCAAAGCAGCTCCTCTGGTTTTATATTGCTTTAGTCTGCCTCTCATTGCTAGTGGCAGTCGGCTTCCTTTTGGCGGGTATCTGGGTTATTCCTATTTTCACGGCCCTAGAATTAAGTGCAGTAACGATTGGCTTTCTAATCTACTGTAGACATGCGCTAGATTGTGAAACGATTGAAATTGATGGCAAGCGCCTTATTGTTAAAAAGTTTATTAGCTATCAAGAGGCTGTTTATGAATTCAATACCCAATGGGCAAAAATAGAACCCCCAGTTGATGCTTCTAAAACCTTTCACATCAGCCAATCCAACTTGCGGGTTGAGCTTGGCCAATTTTTAAGACAAGAGCAGCAGAACGCTTTAATTTCCTCAGTTAGAGTGCATTTAGGTTGATTGATGTTGACTTAAGCGCCACACAATGAGGGCGCTAGAGAAAATTTGCACGCATAGTAATAAGAGCGTCAAGCTATTTAAAATTGCAAAGTAGTTTGCAAAAGGTGAGAGCATCACTGGCATGCCATCCTGTAATGCGGTCTCTCTTAAGTAGTCCATACGGGGGATCAATAAAAAGCTCGCAACTGCAATAGAGACTATCAATGTCAGAGATGGCAGGCGAATGGTCTTGAGCACTGAAAGGCCTCGCCTAATGAGGATATTAGAGAGGCTCAAGATAATAAATGCGCATCCCAAGAAGTAATACGAGAGCTGCTCTATTAATAGATGGGCAACCATTCCTCCTGCTTGCAGATCTTCCATTATTAAATAAGCAGATAGACAGCCAAGAGCTTGGGCAATAATGCCTCCTGCCATCATGCAGGCGAGCAAGAGCAATAGGCGACGGGAAAGAGAGTGTTGGTTTTTGTGTGCTTCAACCATTAGGGAAATAGGGTTAAATAGTGCGGTGCAACATGATTTTGGATTTAGTTTCATACTAGCCTTAATCTAATTTTTATGCCAAAAACACTATGGAAATCACTAAAGCCGTCAAAGTAGCCCTAAATACTCTGGTCGATATCGCAAGCCATTCCGGAAATGGTCGACTTGTATCTGTGCCTGAGATAGCCCAAAGGTTGCAGGTATCGACTAGTCGGATTGAGCTCTTGATTGGGCCCCTCAGAGAGTCGGGGCTTGTGATAGGAATGAGGGGGCGTGCTGGAGGTTATCAACTGTCAAAAGATCCCCGGATGATCACGATCAAAGATATCGTTTTGGCAATGAACCGTATTAAAAAGAGAAAAATAGAGGTAGCAGATATAGCCAAAGATCTCTATCAGTCACTTGAGGCTTATATGATGAATTACATCTCTAATGTCACTTTATCTTCTGCCATTAAAGACTACATCCCCCGATTTAGTGAAGTACAAACTGCGCCAGAAAGAAAGCCATCCTTGCCAGCAGAACCTAAAGTAGCTATCTTGCAAGAAAAAAAGCAAAAAGGGGAATTCCAAAAAGTAGTTCAAGTACCGTTTAAGAAAATTGAAGAAGTGCCATGTGGCCCGAATTCGATATTTACCTATGGTAATTATTTGAGTCAATGCGGATAAACACAATATTTTACGGAGCAAGCTTTGGTGGCTTGCTTCCAAGGGGCGGGCAGGGCATCACAATCTCGGGATCTACACCTAAAATCTTTTCATCTTTGCTGGGATAGCTCACTCTAGATAAGAGATCGCGAATGAGATTTAAGTGAGCATGCTTTTTACTATTCGCATTGATAACAGTCCACGGTGCTTTTTTTGAACTAGTCTGTGCCAACATGAGATCTCGTGCGAGACTATAGTCATTCCACTTATGCTGAGCTTGCTCATCTATAGGACTTATTTTCCATTGCTTTAATGGATCGGTTTTTCTACTTTCTAGTCGCGCAGCTTGCTCTTGCTTATCAATATCAAGGTAGTACTTAATAATCTGAATATCTGAGTCGACTAGTAAGCCCTCAAATTCATTTACAGAACTCATGAATTGCTTGTATTGGATATCGGTACAAAAGCTCATCACTTTTTCAACGCCAGCTCGGTTGTACCAGCTACGGTTAAATAGTGCGCATTCACCTGATGAAGGAAGTTGCGCAACATATCTTTGAAAATACCATTCACCTTCTTCGCGGGAGGAGGGTTTGCCTAGCGCTACTACTTTTGTTTCACGAGGACTTAGGTGCTGAGTAATGCACTTGATAGTGCCATCTTTACCGGCAGCATCACGACCCTCTAAAATAACTAATAGACGTAAACCACTAGCAATAATCTGACGCTGTAGCTTAACTAATTCAATCTGCAATAGTCTAAGCTGAGCTTCGTATTCAGGCTCGTGAGAAAGCGCTTTTAAATCCTGGCTCAACGATCAAGCTTCACTAGATTTAGTTGTTGGGGTGGGCGCTTTTTTGACAACAGCTTTCTTCGCAGCTTCTTTTTGCGCGGTTTTAGCAGCCTTTGATTCTGTTACCTTAACCAATTTTTTGGTGATCTTCTCTTTAGACGAGTCTAATTTTTCAAGTTTCTTAGTCAGTTTTTTGATAGTCTTGTTCTTGCTCATCGGTACAGCCCCTTCTAGTAAATAAGTTGTAAAGGTAGTCTTTCATCCTAGGCCTATTTAATCCCTTATTCAAGTATTTATGACAGTTTTGGCCTTCAATTTTGCTTAAACCGACATCGTTGGTCTCTCCCGTCGCACATTTAGAACTGGTTCAGCACCCTATATCCAGCAAGTATCATTTCAAACGACAATAGGCACACACTATTAAATCAGGAGCCATTATGTATAAGTTAATTGCCTTTGATGCCTATGGCACATTATTTGATGTCTATTCCATGGGACAGCTGGCCGAAGAGCTATTCCCAGGACATGGCCAATCGTTTTCTTTAATGTGGCGTGATCGCCAAATTGAATACACCCGTCTTGTCACAATGAGCGACCCTAATCCAGTCGGCAGTAAATACTATCTCCCATTTTGGGAATTAACGATTCGTTCACTTCGCTATGTTTGCAAGCGGATGGGACTCAATCTCACCCCAGAATATGAGAAGCGACTCATGGATCAGTATGCCAAGCTCACTGGCTTTGAAGATAGCCTGACCGTTGTCAAAACTATTAAAGAAAAAGGGATCTTTACTGCTATTTTGTCTAACGGCAGCAGGGAGATGCTTGCTACCGTAGTAGAAAGTAATGGTCTAAAGCCTTACTTAGATAAGGTCGTAACAATTGAGGATGTCCGTCTATTTAAAACAGCCCCTCAAGCTTATGAGCTTTTACTCAAAGCATTTCCTGTCAAAAAAGAAGAAATCCTATTTGTATCAAGTAATGCTTGGGATGCTCTAGCGGCCAAATGGTATGGCTTTGATGTGTTCTGGGTCAATCGCCTTGGCCATCCATTTGAAGAAATTGGTGAAAAGCCGAACTATGAAGGTACTTCACTAAGCAAAGTGTTGGAAGTTATTAAATGATTGGCTAGAAAGGTGCATTGATATTGTTTGCTGAACTACCCCTAGTAGTTTTTAACGATATGATTGCAGATTGATATCAACAAGGTTGGCCCTTTAATTCATGAAAGAAAATATGCTTAAGCTCTACTATCACCCATCACCCAATCCAGTAAAAGTGGCCCTGTACTTAGAAGAGACCAATACGCCTTATGAAATTATTGTGACCGATACCCGTAAGGGCGATCAGCACAAACCAGAATTTAGAGCAATCAATCCCAATGGCAAGACGCCTGCTTTAGTTGATGGCGATATTAAGGTGTTTGATAGTAATGCCATCATGCTTTACTTGGGTGAAAAGATTGGCAAGTTCATGCCAGCAAATACCCCACAAGCCCATGCTGAGCTCTATTCATGGCTGATGTTTGTTGCTACTGGTATTGGTCCTTATTGTGGTCAAGCTGTTCATTTCAAGCACTTTGCTCCAGAGCCAAAAGAATATGCCGTTAATCGTTATGACTTTGAAGCATGGCGGCATTGGTTGTTAATTGAAGAGCGCCTAGCAAGACAGCCCTATATGCTCAGTGAATACAGCATTGTGGATATGTCTGTTTGGGGCTGGGCTAGAGTGATACCTTTTGTATTGGGTGAAGGTGCTTGGGAAAAGTTACCCAGCGTTAAGCGCCTGTTAGATGAGATCAATGCCAAGCCAAGTGCTCAGGCTGTGGAGGCCATTAAGACCAAATTCACTTTCAAGACTGAAGTAGACGATGAGTCCAGAAAGAATCTCTTCCCAAGTAATGAACGACTCAAGAAATAAAATTTAAGGAGATATTTCGATGCCATTTGTCAGAATTGATTTAAGCAAAAAACATCCAGAAGGTTTTGCTCAACAGGTAGGTGAGATTGTTTATGGGGCGATGACAGATCACATTAATGTTCCCAAAGATGATAAGTTTCAAGTCATTACTAAACATGAAAGTCAGGAGCTGGTTATGCCTAAAAGTTACCTAGGTATTGAGTATTCGGAAGACATTATCTTTATTCAGGTGACTTTAAATGAGGGAAGAACTACCGAGCTGAAGAAAAAGTTCTACAAAGCCATTTGTGAGGGTGTGGTTGAAAAGCTCAAAGTCAGACCCCAAGACATCTTTATTAATTTAGTTGAAGTGAGCAAAGAAAACTGGTCATTTGGCAATGGCGAGATGCAATACGCCCCAAAAGATTAGGGCTGCCCTAGCAGCTAAGTGGTATAGCTTTGATGTGTTTTGGGTCAAGCGCGAATGAGTTGATAAGCAAACCCATGGGAACTCTCAGATGTCTTAAGGAGAGTATGCTGAGAATATGAAGATCCAATTTCTGGGCGCTGCAGGTGAGGTTACTGGCTCACGCCATTGCGTAGAGGTGATGCTGTCAGGAAGATCTCGGCATTTCATGGTGGACTATGGCATGTTTCAAGGTGGACGCGAGGCTGCTAATAAAAATTTAGAGCCCTTGCCGTTTTCACCAAAAGATCTCGATTTTGTTGTTCTGACCCATGCTCACATTGATCATAGTGGCCTATTACCACGTCTATGCGCTCAAGGATTTAAAGGACCGATTTACTGCACTGGTGCAACTTTTGAGTTACTAAAGATACTGTTGCCTGATAGCGCTTACCTGCAACGCTCTGATGTCGATAGAGCAGAGCGCAAACAAAAGGCGGGTAAGTGGCGCGGTGAAATGCCGATAGCGCTCTATTCCAGAGAAGAGGTCGAGATGACCTTAGCCCAATTTGAAGTTGTAGAGTATGGACAGA
>CAIVXR010000188.1 GCA_903909925.1 uncultured beta proteobacterium
ACCCCAGAGTTGGTGCAGTAGTGACTTTCTTGGGCACTGTGCGTGATATGAATGATGGCAGTCAAGTGAAGGGTATGACCTTAGAGCATTACCCCGGCATGACTGAAAAAGCATTACAAGAAATTTTGGATCAAGCCAAGACGCGTTGGGATATCTATCAAACTTTAGTGATTCACAGAGTTGGCCCGCTGCTACCTGAGGATCAAATTGTTTTAGTGGTAGTTACCAGTGCGCATAGAGGCGAAGCATTCGCAGCCTGTGAGTTCGTGATGGATTATCTAAAGACGGCAGCGCCATTCTGGAAAAAAGAAGATACCCCGCAGGGTGCCCGCTGGGTTGATGCTCGCGTGACTGACGATGCTGCAATGGCACGTTGGGTTAAGAAATAAATTTAACTACTTTTAAAAAATCCTAACTTCTCGCTTCTAGGAAGTTGCTTCAATCTCGCCTCGGCTTTGGACGCCTCTGAACGATCAGGGTGCTCTTGAGTTGCCAATAGGAGAACTGGTCTACGGGATCTTGTATAGCGAGCGCCTTGCCCCAAATTATGGGCTTCCAGACGATGTTCTAGTCTGTTAGTAATGCCGGCATAGTAAGTGCCATCAGCGCATTCAAGGAGGTAAACAAGCCAGGTCAAAGTAGGGGTAAATTCGCTTAAAAAGTAGGTGTAAAAGCCTTGAAATCCGTCATATTGCCCTTATATTCTATAGATAGATATATGGAGTGCAAAAATGAGAATTGATAAGTTAACAACGAAATTTCAAGAGGCCTTAAGTGAGGCTCAGAGTATCGCCTTATCTAAATATAACCAATATATTGAGCCAGCCCACGTTTTGCTGGCAATGCTGCGTGATTCCGATGGGGCTGCCAAGAGCCTACTAACCCGTGCCGGTGTGAATGTCTTGGGCCTTGAAAAAGGCGCGGAGAAGATGATTAGTAATTTGCCAGAAGTACAGGGTACTAGTGGTGAGGTTCAGGTGGGCCGTGACTTAAGTAACTGGCTCAACCTCTGTGAAAAAGAAGCCAACAAGCGCAATGATCAATTTATTGCTGGCGAGTTGTTCTTGCTAGTGGTAGCGGATGATAAAGGTGAGCTTGGTAAGGTTGCTCGTGACAATGGATTAAATCGTAAATCGTTAGAAGCGGCTATTGATTTAGTGCGCGGAGGGGAATCAGTGAATAGTGCAGATGCCGAAGGTCAACGCGAAGCCTTAAAGAAATACACCATCGATTTAACCGAGCGAGCTCGGATGGGTAAGTTAGATCCTGTAATTGGTCGCGATGATGAAATTCGTCGCACTATTCAGATCCTTCAGCGTCGCGGCAAGAATAACCCGGTATTGATTGGTGAACCTGGTGTTGGTAAGACTGCAATTGTGGAAGGTTTAGCTCAGCGTATTGTGAATGGCGAGGTTCCTGAAACTCTGAAGAACAAGCGTGTTCTTGTATTGGATATGGCTTTATTGTTAGCAGGCGCTAAGTATCGTGGCGAATTTGAAGAGCGCTTAAAGGCTGTATTGAGTGACGTTGCCAAAGACGAAGGTCAAACTATCATCTTTATTGATGAGATTCATACGATGGTTGGTGCTGGTAAGGGTGATGGCGCAATGGATGCTGGCAATATGCTCAAACCTGCCTTAGCCCGTGGTGAGTTGCATTGCATCGGCGCAACGACTTTAGACGAGTACCGCAAGTACATCGAAAAAGATGCGGCTTTAGAGCGCCGTTTCCAA
>CAIVXR010000189.1 GCA_903909925.1 uncultured beta proteobacterium
AGCAAGTCATTGCAGCCATACCTTCACCGAATAGCGATATAGAGTTTTATGTTGATACCAACAGGAATAACTATTTATTTAGGTTTGCAAGTAAGGCAAGGAATGTAATTTCTAGTCCATCATTACTGTTACAGGCCATCTTAGAGGAAAACGATCGAGTCTGTAAGCCTCCGCTGACGGAACATGAGATTAGATCAACCATCCTCAAAACAGTATCAACCTATGAGTTTTCTCCGGATATAGCATTGCCGAATCAGGACTTTCAAGTTAATAGTGATGGCGAAGTAATACAAGATATTGATTGCCTACACTTTGACATTACGAATATGGAAGTGACTAAGAAAGGGCAGATTACCAATACAAATGACAATCTGTATGCTGCCCTAAATCAATTGAAACTCAAGTACGATGAGTTTACCCAGCAGATCATGCTTTACGACAAAAACGATTTTAGGGCAATTCGTGAAACTGATTTCTTTTGCTTATCAATGCAATTGGAAAGACATGGATTTGCAACTCCATCAAAGTCGAATTTAATGGATTGTGTGTATAAGGTGGCTCACGATCAGCGATTTGATTCAGCAATTGAATGGGGTAATTCACTCAAATGGGATGGCATTAACCGCATTAATCATTTATTTAGTACCTATTTTGGTGTGGAATCTTCAGCCAGAGAGATGGCTTACTCGCAATATTTTGCAACTGCGATGGCTGGCCGATTGCTTGTGCCTGGCATTAAAGTAGATATGGCAATTGTTTTAATTGGTAAAGAAGGCATGAGAAAGTCTTCAGCAGTCAATGCTTTGGCTCCCATACCAGACACTTATGCAGAGCTTAATTTTCACGACATTGACAATAAAGATAGCAAAATGCTACTCAATGGCAAGCTGATTGGCGAACTAGCTGAGTTGCAAGGACTTAGATCCAAAGAGGCGAATATGATTAAAGCATGGGTGGTCCGCCAGGTAGAAGAGTATCGACCACCATTCGCGAAATTAAATGTAAGGGTGCCAAGACGATGTGCATTTATTGGTACAACGAATGATGATGAATTTTTAAGTGTTGGAGAAAATAATCGAAGGTGGCTGCCACTAGATGTGGTCAAACAAGCGGATATTGAGGCATTAATTGCTGATAGAACACAGATATGGGCAGAGGCAATTTATGTTTTTAAAGAGTCTGGAGTATTGTTTAGGGATGCAGAAGCCTATCAAAAAGAAGTAAATGATACTTATTCTGTGGTGGATGAGGCACTCCAAGATAAGGTTCAAGACTATATAAAATTGAATTATCAGCAATCTTATAGGGTGTCAGATATTTGCTTGGCAATACAAAATAATCCATTTCAAGCACCGACAAAGGGTGAACAAATGATCATTGCGAGGATGCTAAAACATCTTGGATTTGAGAAAAAACGGATTGGCTCGACAAGAACGGTGGTGTGGCAACGACCTCAAAAGTGACGCACCTCATCGAGGTGAGTCTTTTTTTAAGAAAAAATGTGACACACCTTTAGAAAAATTGACATACCTAAATGACATACCTTTTTAAAAAAATTATATTTATTAATCAATACCTTGACTCACCTGACATACCTTTTTTAATATTTA
>CAIVXR010000190.1 GCA_903909925.1 uncultured beta proteobacterium
AAGCGATCTTTGCTACCAAACAAAATGTACGCCTCCTAGAAATTCCATTAGGTACCGCATTTAATACATTTGATTTCAAACGCGTTGGGGGTGGCTTACTAGTGCAATCACCAGATGCCAAAAATGTTTTAGAAAATGAAATGCATGTTGTCAGTAAACGTCTGCCTACGCCAAGCGAAATGCATGACATGATATTTGCATGGCGTGTGGCCAAGTTTGTGAAATCTAATGCCATCGTGTATTGCGCTAACGGCATGACCCTCGGTATTGGTGCAGGCCAAATGAGCCGTGTAGACTCTGCACGCATGGCCAGCATTAAGGCCGAAAACGCTGGCCTGAGCCTCAAAGGTTCAGCAGTGGCAAGCGATGCTTTCTTCCCATTCCGTGACGGCTTAGATGTTGTTGTAAACGGCGGAGCAAGCTGCGTCATTCAACCTGGCGGTAGTATGCGTGATGACGAAATCATTGCAGCAGCGAATGAGCACGGGATTGCCATGATCTTTACTAGCATTCGCCACTTCCGGCACTAAGCCATCCTTAAGAATAGTCAGCAATCAATAAACTTATGCGCTGGATAGGAATCGACCCAGGTTTAAGAACTACCGGTTTTGGTGTCATTGATGTCGATGGCCAAAAACTGACCTATGTAGCCTCTGGAACAATTGAGAGTGGTGATCCAGCCAAAGGCTTACCTGAGCGCTTAGGTGCACTCTACGCAGGTGTTAAAGAAGTTCTAGTAACCTATCACCCAGAGTCCGCTGCAATCGAAGAAGTATTCTTAAACGTTAATCCCCGCTCTACACTAATGCTCGGTCAGGCTCGGGGTGCAGTCATTGCCGCCCTCGTTTCTGAAAAGCTCCCAGTAGCTGAATACAGTGCCTTAAGAGTGAAGCAATCTATCGTTGGCAATGGTCGTGCAGCTAAGCCACAGGTCCAAGAGATGGTGAAGCGCTTACTCAGGCTCAATCGTGCTCCAGGAACAGATGCTTCAGATGCACTAGGCGTTGCTATCTGCGCCGCCCATCATGCACAAATACCAAAAGCAATTACTGGAGCTTTAGCACCCAAGTTAACGCCTAAGAAACGCAGCAAGTAAAAATACACATCACAGGTTAAGATCTCTACATGATTGGTCGCATTCAAGGTACTCTCGTTTCAGTTCACCCTCCTCGTCTCTTGGTAGATTGCCAAGGTATTGGTTATGAGGTTGATGTGCCCATGAGCACTTTGTATCAACTGCCTCAAGCGGGTCAAAAAATTACCCTACTGACACACTTTCAGGTTCGAGAAGATGCGCAGCAACTTTTTGGCTTTGCCACTGAAACGGAGCGTGAGGCATTTAGACAGTTAATCAAGATTAGTGGTGTTGGCTCGCGCACAGCACTAGCCGTTCTCTCTGGCATGAGTGTTAACGAACTAGCCCAAGCCATTACACTTCAAGAAGCAGGTCGATTAACTCAAGTACCTGGCATTGGCAAGAAAACCGCCGAACGACTTTGCTTAGAACTTAAAGGTAAGCTGGCTCCTGATCTCGGTATTACAGGCGGCAAACCGCAAGCAATTGAAGCTAGCAGTGAAGTATTGCAGGCACTCTTGGCATTAGGCTATTCCGAAAAAGAAGCCCTACTAGCACTAAAGCAAATTCCACCCGATACCAGTGTTTCTGATGGTATTCGCATGGGCTTGAAATATCTCTCTAAAGCCTAATAGACAAACAGCACTAAACTCTCAGCATGGCAATACATACAGACGACCTCAGCTCTATTCCTGAAGATTTACCGGAAGGTAATGCCCGCATTGTGAGCGGTGCAGCAGGCAATACTGAAGCCGTCTTTGAAAGA
>CAIVXR010000191.1 GCA_903909925.1 uncultured beta proteobacterium
GCCTCAAGTAAAACGATTAAACAACTTGTGCCATTTGTAAAAGAAGTGGTGCAAAACGTAGACTTGGCTAATAAAACTATTACTCTGGATTGGCAGAGTGATTGGTGATGAATGAATAAAAAATAAATCGACGAACTCAGATATGCGCTTTGATGTGGTGTCCTTATTTCCAGAAATGTTCTCTGCCTTAACGCAGTGGGGTGTGACTGGTCGTGCATGCGAGCAATCGCTAGCTAGTGTCCACCTTTGGAACCCGAGAGATTTTTGTTCTGATTCCCGTAAGACGGTAGATGATCGTGCTTATGGTGGTGGTCCAGGGATGGTCATGATGGTCAAACCCTTGGAAGATACTGTTGCGCAAATTAAAGCAGCTCATCAGGCTGCTAGTCTTAAGACTGGCCCAATTTGTCTCTTGGCACCTCAAGGTGAGCGTTTTTCCCAGAAAATGGCGGCCGATATTCTCAATTACGGCAATATGAGCTTTATTTGTGGCCGCTATGAGGCGATAGACCAACGTTTTGTTGATCGAAATGTCGATTTACAGCTCTCTATCGGTGATTTTGTGCTTTCTGGGGGTGAAATTCCCGCTATGGCGATCATGGATGCAGTGATTAGGCTGATCCCAGGAGCCCTTGGGGACGGCGAATCTGCTACCCAGGATAGCTTTATGAACGGCCTTTTGGACTATCCGCACTACACCCGCCCTGAAATATATGAAAATTTGTCAGTGCCGGACGTGCTTTTAGGCGGACATCACGCTAAAATAGCGGATTGGCGTCGGCAGAAGTCTTTAGAGCTGACGTTCAGGCTCCGGCCAGATTTAATTGAATCAGCTAGGGCCAATGGGTTGCTAACCCGAGAAGATGAACAATTTCTTCGCTCCCTGTGAATACTTTTAGTAGTGTCCAGTTGTGAATGAGTGGTTTGATTTTTGGTTTAGTGAGATTGTTTTAACTGCATCCTCTGTTAAGTCCGTTGATGAATGTCTCGGGATTAAACGTTAACAAGATGTTTAAGGATTAAAAATGAATTTGATCGAAAAAATTGAGCAAGAAGAAATTGCTCGCTTAAGTGTTAACAAAGTATTACCAAGCTTTGCGCCTGGTGACACAGTAGTTGTTAGCGTAAACGTTGTTGAAGGTACGCGTAAGCGTGCCCAGGCCTTTGAAGGCGTTGTGATTGCTAAGCGTAATCGCGGACTCAATTCCAGCTTTATCGTGCGTAAGATTTCTTCTGGTGAAGGCGTTGAGCGTACTTTCCAAACATACTCACCATTGATTGCTAGCGTTGAAGTAAAGCGTCGCGGTGATGTACGTCGTGCAAAGTTGTACTACTTGCGTGATCGTTCTGGTAAGTCAGCACGTATTAAAGAAAAGCTTCAAGCCCGCACTAAGGCAGTAGCTGCTCCAGCTGCTGAATAATTGCTGCTTTGATGCAAATTAAAAAGGCGGCCTAGGTCGCCTTTTTTGTTACCTTAGAATATGAATATGCCCAAGATCCCAAAGACTGAAGAAGACGCAATCAATGTGGCTGCACCGCCGGGATTTGACGCACAGGCCATTCCGATTCATGAGGTTTGCAGTAATCAGGTGAAAGTACCCCACGGGCATCTTGAACCAGAAAGCTTAAAAGCCCGTTTTCAGTCTCCCCCTGTATGGCAGCCTGAAATTACTGATGAAAATCGTCACGTGATTGCGGCAGACATTATTACTAAGCGTCAGGCTGCAGGTAAAGTCACCCGAGCAGCAGTATTGATCCCCTTGTTATTAAAAGAGGATGGCTTATGGGTTTTGTTAACACAACGTACTAATCATTTACATGATCATGCTGGGCAAATCAGTTTTCCTGGTGGTCGAATGGATGCGGAGGATCAGAGTCCCAACGACACTGCATTACGAGAAAGTGAAGAAGAGATTGGCTTGGACCCAAGGCGGGTTGAAATTATTGGACATTTACCGCAATATTTAACCGTTTCTGGCTATAGCGTTACTCCGGTAGTTGGATTGGTACAAGCTCAGGCAGAATACGTCTTAGATGAATTTGAAGTGGCAGATGTTTTTGAAGTGCCCTTAAGTTTTCTGTTGGATCCGGCAAACCATCAGGTCAGAGTGTGGCAAAGTGAGCAGGGTGGTCGCCGTTTTTATTCAATGCCTTATGAGAACCGCTTTATTTGGGGCGCTACTGCGGGAATGTTACGTAACCTATATCATTTATTAAAAGTATGACTTTCTTTTCTATTCTCTTCGCCCTCATTGCTGAGCAATATCGCCCAGTAACTGCCAGCCATTGGATTGTGCGTTCCAGCACCCGTTGGTTAAATTGGGTCGCCGGAGAATTTGGCGGCAAGTCTGAAGAGGGTGCAAGCCCAGTTGGCGCTCGCATGGCTTGCTTAGTAGCCTTTATTCTGCCAACTTTTTTAGTCTTCTTGGTTTATGTCGCTTGTATGGTGACTTATCCAATTCTAGGTTTCTTGTGGAACATTGTGATTGCCTATTTGTTCTTTGGCTTTCGTCAATTCAGTCATTCTTTTACCTTAGTGCATGAAGCGATTGAGGCTCATGATTTGCCAGTAGCCCGGGCTGCATTGAGTGAGTGGTATGGACCAGACTTAGATACCTCTGATTTAACAGAAACCCAAGTCATCTCTTTGGCGCTGGAGCGCGCTATCATTGGTTCACATCGCCACGTGTTTGGTGTGTTGTTCTGGTTCATGATGCCAATGGGTCCTGCAGGTGTTGTGCTCTATCGTTTGGCTGATATTGCTGCACAACGTTGGCCTGAGCGTGGTGACTTTAATTTAAGCGAAGCGGCGCGCCATTTCTTTTACGTACTTGATTGGATTCCATCGCGCATTACCGCAATGGGCTTTGCAATTGTTGGTAATTTCGAAGGCGCCGTTTATGCATGGCGCTATCTCACTCAAAAATGGGCTGACTCTTTATCGGCAGTCATTTTGGCTGCAGGTGGCGGTGCCTTAGGTGTGCGCTTAGGTGAGCCTTTAAGTGAGCCCGATAGTGACGAAGCATTACGAATGGCAGAAGCTGGTGAGCCACTCATCTATGAAGTAGGTCTTGAGCCTACCGAGCGCACGATGCGCTCTGCAGTAGGCTTAGTGTGGCGCCTAGTTATCGCTTGGATGGCTTTACTGCTAATGCTGACCATCGCTCTTTGGCTTGGCTAATCCCCTGAATTTGCGTATCTGCAGTTTTTGAATCAGAGTGCAGTTGTCTAAATAGCGCGAGTCTTTCTGGCGCTATTTCGTTTCTATCTACTGCATCACGCACTGCGCAATCTGGCTCTGATTCATGTGCACAGTTATGAAAGCGACACTTGCCTAATAGGTCTTTAAATTCTCTAAAGGCATGTTGTAGTTCACTGACGGACATATGCGCTAAGCCAAATTCCTGAAATCCTGGTGAATCAATGAGCGCACCAAGCTTACCAGATTGATCTCTACCCCAAGTTTGCGGTAATTCAAAATAACGACAAGCCGTAGTCGTATGTTTGCCAGTATCTAAACGTACTGAGTATTCCTGAGTAAGGGCAGCAGCATTAGGAACCCAGGCATTTAACAGACTAGATTTACCCATGCCCGACTGACCTACAAAGACCGAGAACTTGCCACAGAGAGCTGGTTGGAGGGCCTCAATAGATTCAGAGTCAAACTTAGCAGATACCTCGCTTACCAAATAGCCCATCCGCGCATACGGCGCAATGATTTTACGAGCATGCTCCAAGTTATCTTTGAGGTCACATTTATTGAGAAGAATATGTAAACCAATTTGATTGGCTTCCGCAGCTACTACTGCTCTACCCAAAAGATCGGGTGAGAACGCGGGCTGTGTTGCTAGTACTACTAAAATTTGATCAACGTTAGAGGCAATAATCTTGCTCTTAAATGCATCTGATCGATACAGAATATTTTCGCGTGGCTCAATCTGGATGATGCGTGCTTGATCTACCGATGTCATTTCGACAAGCATGCGATCCCCAACTGCACCTACGTGCTGCTTTGCAGGTGTACTTACTTGTATCAACGGCCCTTGAGGTGATTCACTTCCTTGAGAATCTACTGCCAAACGTTGCGCTAAATAATGCCTTCCATAAGATGCAGTCAGTAGCGCGTGGAATTGTTCCATTGATAATTTGTATTAGCTTAGGCGCTGGAGGTTAGCAATCCGCAGTGGTGCTGGAGGATGTGAGCTATAGAAAGCGGTGTAAATTGGATCCGGGGTGAGCGTTGCAGCATTGTCTTGGTAAAGCTTGACTAAAGCAGAGATCAAATCTTTAGCGGAAGATTTTTCAGCCGCAAAGCCATCAGCCTCATATTCATGTTTACGTGAAGCAAGGCTGGCAAGTGGTGTAAAGAAAAAACTAAATACTGGCGATACCAGCATAAAGAGTGCCAGTGCTAAGCCTCCGTTATAACCATTGAGGTTAGGCATCACGCCTAGATCGGTATAGAACCAGACCTTGGTACTAATCCATCCTAATAGAGCAAACATACCAAAGCTCAAGGCAAAAGAAACTAAAAGTCGCTTACGAATATGCTTGCGTTTAAAGTGACCCAACTCATGAGCAAGCACAGCCTCTACTTCCCCTGGGTTGAGTTTTTCAATTAAGGTATCAAAAAAGACAATACGTTTTGCTTTGCCCATGCCAGCAAAGAATGCATTGCCGTGAGCGCTACGCTTGCTACCATCCATCACAAATAAGCCTTGGCTAGCAAAGTCACAGCGTTTCAAAAGTGCTTCAATTTGGGTTTTTAAAGGACCATCATCCAAAGCTACAAACTTATTAAAGAGTGGTGCAATGAATGTAGGAAAGATCCACTGCATGAGCAAACTAAATGCAGTCAAAACTCCCCATGCCCACAGCCACCAAAGATCGCCCGCTTGAGCCATCAGAGTCAGAATGACCCAAAGTAGTGGGATGCCAATTGCAGCCCCCACTCCTAAACCTTTGAGCATGTCACTAAAGAATAATTTTTTGCCCATACGATTAAAGCCAAAACGCTCCTCTAGGTAGAACTGTTTGTACCAAGAGAAGGGGATATCAATAATGCCGGAGATAATCACAATCGATGCTAGTAAGGCAATTTGTTGGGCAATACCTTCGCCTAATATTTGCAGAAGAACCAGATTGAGGATTTGTAAGCCCCCCAGTAAAGTAAAGGTAATTAAAATAATGGCACTAACACCGTTTTCTAAAATACCGAGACGGAGTTTGGCGATGGTGTAGTCAGCTGCTTTTTGATGTTCAGCCAGGGTTACTTTTTCAGCAAATTCGGCTGGAACCCGGTCGCGGTGCTGGGCAACATATCGAATTTGACGTTGGGATAGCCAGTGGCGTAAGCCAAAACTGGCAATAAAGGCGATTAGAAAAACAATTGTGAATGTCATGAGATCATTATAGATATGAGCGAACAAACGA
>CAIVXR010000192.1 GCA_903909925.1 uncultured beta proteobacterium
AGCAACTCAAACAGCTACCCGCATATCAAGCCCGCCGCTCTGTGCTGGCGCATCAATACTTTGATGCCATCCGAACAGAACTCAAATCTGCTGGATTAGAAAATCTCAAATTAGAGTTACCCGTTGAAAATTTCACTGATAGTAATTGGCATATGTTTCAGGTGCTACTACCGCTAGAGCAATTGAGTTGTGATCGCGCTCAGGTGATGACTGAACTAAAAGATCTTGGTATTGGTACGGGAGTGCACTACCCCGCCATTACTGGATTTACTCTTTACAAAAATCAAGGTTACAAAACCAGCGATACGCCGATAGCAGCGCGGGTTGGTCGCTCTATCCTGACACTCCCACTTTTTCCTGGCATGGCAGACCAAGATATTGGCCGCATAGCGAGTGGATTGGTGGGAATCCTAAAGAAACACTACAAAAACTAGCGTAATTGGGCTAAGGCCCAAGAATCAGGCAAAATTGCGGCATGACTGCAAATTTAGCTGCTAAGCCAAAGCTTTCCATTGTTATCCCCGTATACAACGAGGAAGATGGTCTTCAAGCCCTCTTTGATCGCCTCTATCCATCCTTGGATGCGTTAGCTGCCAAGCGGAGTATTTCTTATGAAGTCGTTTTTGTAAACGACGGTAGCAAAGATCGCTCAGCTGGTATTTTGGCCAAGCAAGTGGAGTTACGCCCTGACGTTACGCGCGCTGTTTTATTCCACAGTAACTTTGGTCAACATATGGCGATCATGGCTGGCTTTGAATACGCCAAGGGTGAATACATCATCACCTTAGATGCAGACTTGCAAAATCCTCCTGAAGAAATTGATGCCCTGACTGAGCAATTATTAAAAGGTCATGATTATGTAGGTACTATTCGCGCAGATCGTCGCGATAGTTTTTTTAGGAAATTTGCTTCACGCGCCATGAATCGCTTACGTGAAAATATCACTCGCATCACAATGACCGATCAAGGCTGTATGTTGCGCGGCTATAGCCGTCGCATCGTTGACCTAGTGCGTCAATGCGATGAGAACAATACTTTTATTCCGGCATTGGCTTACACCTTCTCAGCAAACCCTATCGAGATTACTGTGAAACATGAAGAGCGCTTTGCTGGTGAATCTAAATACAGCATCTATCAACTGATTCGTTTGAACTTTGATTTAGTGACTGGCTTTTCCATCATGCCACTGCAAATCTTCTCTATATTAGGTATGTTGCTATCACTCGCCGCAGGCAGCTTATTTGCCTACTTACTAGTTCGCCGCTTTTTACTGGGCGCTGAGGTTGAGGGAGTCTTTACTCTTTTCGCATTAACCTTCTTCCTGATTGGTGTCATGCTCTTTGGTCTTGGCCTTTTAGGCGAGTACATTGGCCGTATCTATCAGCAAATTCGCAATCGCCCACGTTATGTTGTGCAAACCGTTTTAGAGAAAAAATAATTGCACGCAGTCGTCTTCGCTTATCACGATGTTGGTGTCAATTGCCTCAAAGCCTTATTAGCGGCAGGCATCAAAGTGGATCTAGTGATTACCCATCAAGATGATCCCAATGAGAATGTTTGGTTTGGCAGCGTTGCTAAACTCTGTGCCGATCAAAATATTCCTTATCTCACACCCAGTGCAAATGAATTGATTGATCTTGCTCCAAAGCTACAAGCAATCGCGCCAGACTATATTTTTTCTTTCTACTATCGCCACATGATTCCTGCGCAGATTTTGGCTTGCGCGAAGATTGCTGCTTTGAATATGCATGGCTCTTTACTACCAAAGTATCGTGGTCGCGCTCCTGTGAACTGGGCAATTCTGCATGGGGAAACACAAACCGGCGCCACCTTACACATCATGGAAGCCAAACCCGACGCCGGAGACATTGTTGGTCAATCCACAGTTAGTATTGGCCCCGATGAAACCGCAACCGACGTTTTTGGCAAGGTCAGCCAGGCAGCAGTAGAGGTCATCAATCAAGCACTTCCTAAACTGATTAAAGGCGAGGTGCCCCGCCAAGCCAACGAACTTCAAAAAGGCAGTTATTTTGGCGGCAGAAAGCCTGCAGATGGGCAAATTTATTGGGGTCAACAGGCTATTCAGATCCACAACCTAGTTAGAGCCGTTGCGCCCCCTTATCCCGGCGCCTTCACACATCATCAGGGCAAGATCATGATTATTGCCAAAACTAGCCTCAAAGGACCATTTCCTAGCAATCTGGATCTTGGTATTGAAGGCATCCAAGTGGTTGATAATCGGGTATTCGGTATTTGCGGTGATCGCCAGGTAGTTGAAGTTCTGGAATGGTTCCCGGATAACAAATAAGCACTGTATTTAGCAATCCCAAATTAGATTAAAACGAGGCAGTAGAGATGAAAAAAGTACTCATTCTTGGTGTTAATGGTTTTATTGGTCATCACCTTTCCAAGCGCATTCTGGAGACAACCGACTGGGATGTCTATGGCATGGATATGCAGAATGAACGCCTAGGCGATTTAATCAACCACCCTCGTATGCACTTTTTTGAGGGTGATATCACCATTAATAAAGAATGGGTTGAGTATCACATTCGCAAGTGCGACGTTATCCTACCTTTAGTTGCAATTGCTACCCCAGCAACTTATGTTCAGCAACCATTGAAAGTATTTGAGCTCGACTTTGAAGCCAATCTCCCAATCGTGCGCTCTGCTGTTAAATATAAAAAGCATTTAGTATTTCCATCGACCTCTGAAGTCTATGGAATGTGTGAGGATGAGCAATTTGATCCTGCCAAATCGAACATGGTCTACGGTCCCATTAACAAACCACGCTGGATCTATGCTTGCTCTAAACAGTTAATGGACCGTGTGATCTGGGGCTATGGCATGGAAGGCTTGCGCTTTACTCTCTTCCGTCCATTTAATTGGATTGGCCCTGGTCTTGACAGCATCTACACACCAAAAGAAGGCTCATCCCGTGTAGTGACCCAATTCTTAGGCCACATCGTTCGCGGTGAATCCATTAACTTAGTTGATGGTGGCGCTCAAAAACGCGCCTTTACCTATATTGATGATGGCATTGATGCACTCATGAAGATCATTGATAACAAAGCTGGCATTGCCAACGGTAAGATCTACAACATCGGCAACCCAAAGAATAATCACTCTGTTCGTGAACTAGCCAATCAAATGCTCGAGATTGCCTGCAGTATTCCTGAATACGCTAAGACTGCAAGTGCAGTTAAGATTGTTGAAACTACTTCTGGCGCTTACTACGGTGAAGGCTATCAAGACGTTCAAAATCGGGTGCCGGCAATTGATAACACCATGAGCGAGCTCGGCTGGAAACCTACTACGCCGATGGGTGATGCCCTCAAGAATATTTTTGAAGCCTATCGTCAAGATGTAGAAAAAGCCCGCTCTTTAGTAGATAAAGAATAAGCAAACTACATTCAAGGGTTCATGGCTAAGATTGCTCTCAAGGTTGATGTCGATACCTTACGCGGGACTAAAGAAGGTGTGCCCAACCTAGCGCGCACCCTAGATCGCTTTGGCCTCAAAGCCACCTTCTTATTTAGCCTAGGTCCTGACCATACCGGCTGGGCTTTAAAGCGCGTGTTTCGTCCAGGCTTTCTGAAAAAAGTCAGTCGTACCTCAGTTGTGGAACACTACGGTATCAAGACTTTGCTCTATGGAGTTCTGATCCCTGGCCCAGACATTGGCAAAAAAGCAGCGGCCCAAATGCGCGCGATTGATAAAGCCGGACATGAAACTGGCATTCATACTTGGGACCATGTCGCTTGGCAAGATGCGGTTCGCAATCAAGATTCGCATTGGACAAAAGCGATGATGCAAAAAAGTTGGGATCGCTTTGTCGAAATCTTTGGCCATAAACCAGTTACCTATGGAGCTGCTGGTTGGCAAATGAATGAAGCTGCATTTGAACAACTGGATCAATGGGGTATCGCTTATTCCTCTGATGGTAGAGCCGAGCCTAATCTCATGCCCTATCGCCTAAATCTCACTTCAGGCAAAGCAAAGCACGTGCAATACCCAACTACCTTGCCAACCTTTGATGAGCTCATTGGTATTGATGGTGCAGATGAGTTCGGTACAGTCAAAAAACTCTTAGAGATCACCCAAAGCAATCCCAATGATCAAGTCTTCACCCTGCATGCAGAGCTTGAGGGCCAAAAGCTACTACCAGCCTTTGAGCAGCTATTAGCTGGATGGCTAAACCAAGGCCATGAGCTAGTAACTATGGGCGAACTACATCAATCTTGGGATGCGACCAAACAACTCGATAAAATAGTTGTATTGCCGTTAACGTGGGGTGAAATACCCAACCGCAGCGGTGAGCTGATTATTCAGAGTGCTTAATTCAATAACAAAGGATCATCATGACAATAGCTATCGGTCAATCTATGCCTCAGTGCGCTATTCCTGCAACTTCAGGCCTGACCTTTTCTCCATCTTCAGCTAAAGGCAAAAAACTGGTCCTCTATTTTTACCCAAAAGATATGACTCCTGGCTGCACAGCAGAGTCTGGTGAATTTCGTGACCATATCAGCGCCTTTACCAAAGCCAATACCTTGGTAGTAGGTGTTTCTCGGGACAGCCTGAAGTCACACGATAACTTTCGCAGCAAATTGGGCCTACCCTTTGAGCTCGTTGCCGATACCGAAGAAAAGCTATGCCAAATCTTTGGGGTAATGAAGATGAAAAATATGTACGGCAAGCAGGTCCGTGGCGTTGAGCGCAGCACCTTCCTATTTGACTCCTCTGGCAAGCTTGTCAAGGAGTGGCGTGGCCTCAAAGTGCCGGGTCATGTAACAGAGGTATTACAGGCAGCCCAAGCCGCTAAATAATTTTTACAACAATTTGTTCTGAGGTGCTTGCAAACCCCAAAATTTGGGGTAAAGTGATTTATATGCACCGCAAACGACGGGAAAGTCTGACAATCCGTTTGAATCAGCAACCTGAGCATTTCAGAACAGGTTTGGGGAGCAACCCCCGCCGTTTTTTAGATCTCGTTGCAACCAATTTCGTAATCAGCCGCCATAGCAACTTGCTTGGCGGTTTTTTCTTTTAGGAGAGTCTGCATGCCACTGCCACCCATCCCAACTCAAATTGCTGATCAAGTCAAACTGACTCGCAAGGACACACCAGATTTAAAGAAACGTCCTGTACCAGCAAAACCAGTCGTGATGGAAACTGCAGATTGGGCCAACGATGAAGAAGAAGATTTATCTGCAGCTGAAGTAGCTCTCGAAAAAATTAAGGCAGACCATGCACCTTCCCATTATGAGAACAGGATGGCAGTACCTGCAAAACCTAAGCGTGTGATTCGTACTGGACCGCCGAGCTTATTTGTTTTAGATACTAACGTCTTAATGCATGATCCTAGCTCTTTGTTCCGCTTCTCAGAGCATGACCTCTTCTTACCAATGACTACGCTCGAAGAGCTGGATAACCACAAGAAGGGCATGACTGAGGTAGCCCGTAACGCCCGTACCGTGAGTAGATCCCTAGATCAACTCGTCGCTGGTACTAGCGGCACATTAGATGAAGGCATTCCTTTAAACAAGCTTGGTAATCAAGATGTTTCTGGGCGTCTCTTTTTCCAAACCAAGCTATCGACCCAAGCATTACCTGAGGGCCTGCCAGAAGGTAAAGGCGACAACATGATTTTGGCTGTTGTTAGCGAGCTGCAAAAAACTCGCAATGGCCAAGAAGTCGTGCTGGTATCTAAAGATATCAATATGCGCATCAAGGCCCGTGCACTGGGTTTACCTGCTGAAGATTATTTCAATGACCAGGTTTTAGAAGATCGTGACTTGATGTACTCCGGAGTCATGGCTTTATCTGCCGATTTCTGGCCTAAGCATGGCAAGGATATGGAAAGCTGGTCTGACCCTAAGTCTGGCACGATGTTTTACCGAGTGACTGGCCCTGCTGTACCAAGCATGTTGGTCAACCAATTTGTTTACCAAGAGAACCCTGACGGATCTACGCCTTTCTATGCCCACGTCAGAGAAATCAATGGCAAAACTGCTCTCCTACAAACTCTGAGAGATTTTTCGCACCAGAAAAATAATGTGTGGAGTGTGACTGCTCGTAATCGTGAGCAAAACTTTGCGATGAACTTACTCATGAACCCGGATATTGACTTTGTCACCCTTCTAGGTCAAGCGGGTACTGGTAAAACCTTGTTAGCCTTAGCTGCTGGACTTGAGCAAGTACTCGATAGCAAACGCTATAACGAGATCATCATTACTCGCGCTACTGTTCCTGTTGGTGAAGACATTGGCTTTCTACCAGGAACCGAAGAGGAAAAAATGCAGCCATGGATGGGTGCGTTTGATGACAATCTAGAAGTTCTTCAACGCAACGATGATGCTGGTGAATGGGGTCGTGCTGCTACCCAAGAGCTCATTCGCTCACGTATCAAAGTCAAGAGCATGAACTTTATGCGCGGTAGAACTTTTGTTAGTAAGTACGTGATCATTGATGAGGCCCAGAATTTAACCCCCAAGCAAATGAAAACTCTAGTGACCCGTGCGGGCCCAGGAACGAAAATTATTTGCCTAGGCAATATTGCGCAGATTGATACGCCTTACTTAACAGAGGGTTCATCAGGCCTAACCTATGTAGTCGATCGCTTTAAGGGTTGGCGTCATGGTGGCCATGTCACTCTTGCGCGCGGTGAGCGTTCCCGTCTTGCGGATCATGCTGCTGACGCACTCTAAGAAAGCCCTCCTATGCCGCACTCTGATTGGGTGCGGCATTTTTATTTGCATCATCACATTCAGCGGGTGTAGCACCTTAGGGCCTAAATCAAGCTCCTCCAAGGTTTCTCAATTTAAGCAAGACACTAGCGTAGGCACTGAAGATATTTCGATTGCAGCAGTTGGCTTAGTTGACGTACCTTATCGCTACGGTGGCAATACTCCAAAAGGGGGATTTGATTGCAGCGGGCTCATTGTTTATGTCTATAACAAAGCAGCGGGTATTAAGTTACCGCGGACGATTCAGCTCATGAGTAATCAGGGGAGAAGCATTGACGGGCAACCCCCTGCTCCAGGTGACCTAGTATTCTTTAATACCACTGGTGAAAAATACTCCCATGCAGGAATCTATGTAGGGCAAGGACGCTTTGTACATGCCCCAAGCGCTGGTGGAACTGTACGCCTTGATTACATTACGACGCCCTATTGGGCTGCTAAATTTACCGAGGCAAGAAGAATTAAATAGATCTTAGCCGTTGGGCGCATAGCATTTGCCCTATATTCACAACAAGCTTTGATTTAATTACAGTGATCATTAAGAATTTTTAAATGAAATGTTTACCTAAAGGGATTCAGATGAAAAAATTGATTATTGCTTTTGGTCTTGCTCTTAGCTTTACTGCTCCAGCGTTTGCTTTCTCCCAGGCAGAGTGCGAAGCTAAAGCAGTGAGTAAAGATGGCAAACCTATTTATGGGGCGGCTAAAGATGCTTCTATTAAAAAATGTATGGGCGATGCAAAACCGAATGATTGTGAAGCCAAAGCAGTAAGTAAGGATGGCAAACCACTGTATGGTGCTGCAAAAGCTGCTTCTATTAAGAAGTGTGAAGGCGGTAAGTAAGACTCCTTAGATTCATTTAATCGCTGGATTAAAAAAGCCTCACATTGCGAGGCTTTTTTATTTATTCATCTTGCGACACTTAATTCGTCTGGTTCTTTTTAAAACGGCTCGTAACCACCTGAAGAAAATCCAACCGAGCCCATCGCCAAGTTATCAAACTTAGTATATGGGCCTTGCCAACTTAATCTGACGGTACCGATTGGGCCGTTACGCTGCTTACCGATAATGATCTCTGCCATCCCTTTATCGGTCGTTGTATCGGGGTGATACACCTCATCACGATAAATAAACATGATGACGTCTGCATCTTGCTCAATCGCACCAGACTCACGCAAATCAGACATAATCGGGCGCTTATTAGGGCGTTGCTCAAGACCGCGATTTAATTGGGAGAGCGCCACTACTGGGCACTGCAATTCTTTTGCGAGTGATTTGAGGGAGCGCGAGATTTCAGAAATCTCGGTTGCACGATTCTCTGAACCAGAGCCACTCATGAGCTGCAAATAGTCAATCACTACTAAGCCAAGAGTACCACCAAAGTTTCTAGCGATCCGACGTGCTCTTGCACGCAATTCAAGACTAGATAAGGCGCCAGTTTCATCAATCAAAATTTGGGTATTACTTAAACGGGCAATAGCGTCTGTTACGCGCGGCCATTCATCATCTTGTAACTTGCCAGTACGCATACGACTTTGGTCAACGCGCCCTACTGAACCAAGTAAACGCGATGCTAATTGTTCGCCAGACATCTCCATTGAGAAAATTACGACTGGTAGACCTTCAGATAACGCAACGTTCTCTGCGATGTTTAATGCTAACGCTGTGTTGTGGGTAACTACATAGTCGTTCGTTACATACGTTCTTTGAGGGTGACTTACAGAAATACATTGCGCCTCAGACATCCTGGACGGCTCAATACTCTGAAATGAAAGCCTGCGCTGTCGATCCCAGGTAGCCCTTAATCTTGCTGCTTTTTC
>CAIVXR010000193.1 GCA_903909925.1 uncultured beta proteobacterium
AGGTGGCTTGGTTGGTAATTATCGTGGCGAAGAAGGCTTTTTGAAGAGCGGCGAAGTGATGGCAGCCAATCCAAAAATCTTTGCACAGATGGTGCAGTGTTTATCCAAGTACTCTAATAGCTAAGAGCTTAATAAACTGATCTGATTATGTTTTAGTCAGATCAATAGAGCGCACGCCCTGACTATTAATTGATAGTGCGCTAGCCCTTGGAGCATCGCTTTGGGGGTGATCAAGATCCCAGTCTGATAGTACCCAGCGTTGCCAAGTTTGCCCACCAGATTGTTCGTGATGGTGAGCAGGTAAATGGGTATGGCCGTGGATTAATTTATCCAAAGTCCAATTCTTCATTAATGCGGCGCATGCCTCTAGGGTCACATTGCCCCGCACATGATTAAGTGCAGAGGATTTATTTTCTGCACGTTGGTATTGAGTGCGACTATTACTGCGCAGGTGATTGGCAATTGAACGACGCCAAGTAAGCGGCATCTTCAAGAATAATTTCTGGATCCAAGGCCTTCTAACAAGGCTGCGAAAGACTTGATAGCCTACATCGGCTGTGCATAGAGAGTCGCCATGACACACTACATATTTCTCACCAGCGATGTTAATTAAAGAGGGGTCGGCTAATAAAGTCATGCCAGTTTTCTTTAAAAAGCCAGAACCTATCAAGAAATCACGGTTACCGTGAACATAATAGGTTTTAGTCTTTACGGATAGAGTTGCTAGAGTACGTATCACTTCTTGTTGAAATGGCGAACTCGAAGACGTATCATCGCCTACCCAATACTCAAACAAGTCGCCCAGAATAAAGACGGCCTCTGCCTTGGGGGCTTGTTTCTCACAGAAGTCAAAAAAGCATTGTGCCGTCAAGGGCATTGACGGTGTCAGGTGAATATCTGAGATGAGCAGCGCGCTCGAGTATTGCGGAATCATTCCTCGAGAACGGTCGCCTTCTCAATCACAACATCCTGCGCAGGTACGTCTTGATGAAAGCCTGAGCTACCAGTTTTCACTTGACGAATGGCATCGACGACATCCATGCCAGCAGTAACCTTGCCAAAAACAGCGTAGCCCCAGCCTTGCGCATTCGGTGCGGTATGGTTCAAAAAATCATTGTCATTGACGTTGATGAAGAATTGCGATGTAGCTGAGTGTGGATCGCTAGTACGAGCCATAGCTACGGTATAGCGATCATTCTTTAAGCCATTATTAGCTTCGTTCTCGATTTCTGCGCCAGTTGGCTTTTGCTTCATGCCAGCAGTCATACCGCCACCTTGAACCATGAAGTTATTAATCACGCGATGAAAGATGGTGCCATCGTAGTGGCCACTTTTTACGTATTGCAAAAAATTCGCAACACTCTTCGGTGCCTTAGCAGAATCAAGACTTAAGGTGATATCACCATGATTCGTTTTTAATAGTACGTTAGCCATTATTGGGGTCTACTTTCTGGAGGGTTAGTGGATGGAATAGTTGCTGGTGCTTTATTGGGTTGCTTAATGATATTCATCAAAGCTTTTGCGCGATTGGAGTATTGGCGCTGATTTAATTGAGCTGATAAAGCAGCATCTTCATAGGCTTGCGCACCAAGACGAACGTAAAGCTCGCCTAAATTGGCAGAGGCAATGGCATAACTTGGACGAAGTTTAAGAGCGAGCTCTAAGTAATCTCTAGCTTCAATCCATTTGTCTTGACTTGCAGCAATGGCTGCAAGGTTGTTATACGGCTCTGGTAACTCTGGAAATTGCTGAGTAATTTGAATTAAGGTTTTCTTAGCTTGCTCAAGATCGCGCATTTCAATTTGCAGTCGGGCTTTTAAAAAACGCAACTGTACATTTTTTGGAGAACTTTTTAAACGGGTATCGATCAGTTTGATAGCCTCTGGAAACTGTCGTGCTTTGACGAGCTTTTCAATATCAGAGGGCACCGCATTTTTAGTAACGGGATCTGGCTCAATGATCAGGAACGATAAGAATGGCAATGCGACGGTCTCAGATAGTTCTGGATTGAGGGCGTTGTATGGTGTATCGGGCAAGGTCCTTGGGGGATCATTAGGGCTATAGCCCCCCAAATAAGGGCTATTTGGCCCGCATTTCAATTCTTGGGCATTTGCTATCTGCATTGCAGCATCAGCACTTTGTTGGCCCGGGGTGCTACAGCCTGAAATTAGGGTTGCGGCAACTAGGGCAGCAAGGATCTTTAAAAGCATAGGGTGTGGTGCTGGGATGGTTGCAGGCATAGGGGGAAGGGTATAAAACTGGCTCATTCGATATACTCAGCGCTCAGTCTAACAAATTGGCGCTACGCCCCCCATCTTTATAGTCATATGCTGCAAATCTATAACACCCTGAGCCGCTCAAAAGAGGTATTCAAGCCCATCGTACCGGGCAAGGTGAAGATGTATGTCTGCGGCATGACGGTTTATGACTTTTGCCACCTTGGTCACGCTAGGGTCATGATTGTGATTGATATGGTGGTTCGTTGGCTGCGTGCTAGCTCATACGAAGTGCTCTATGTTCGCAATATCACTGATATTGACGACAAGATTATTAATCGCGCCATTGAAAATGGCGAACCTATCTCTC